>CANSLE010000086.1 GCA_947647645.1 uncultured Microbacterium sp. | reverse complement strand
GTGGGGGGGTGGTTTTTTTCGGTGGGCCGTCGGGGGCGCCGCGGCGCCCGCGGGAGAGCGCCGGGAGATCAGCGTGGTGGCCATCGCCGGGCCTCCTTTCGATGGGTCGATGTGATGGCGGATGGCGCGTCGGCGCGCCGCTCTCGCTCGACGACCGGGGGTCACCCCGGTCGTCGAGCGAGGAGCGCGGTTCGCGTCGGAACGCGATCAGCCGTTGAGGATGGCGTTGATCTGCCCGTCGAGCGCGGTCGCGAGCGTCTTCACGTCACCGCCCGCTGCCACCTGGACGAAGAAGTCCTGCAGCAGGCCCTTCGCCTCGACGTCGGCCCACTTCGGCGATGCCGGCGTCAGCTTCGCGTTCGCTGCGGCATCCGAGATGATCTTGGCCAGCTCCGGGGTCGCGGCGGCGACCTGGCTGCCGAGCGACTTCTTCGCGGGCACCAGCCCGCCCTTGGCGAGCAGCGTCTGGTACTGGTCGCTCAGCATGATCTCGAGCGCGCTCTTGGCGAGCTCGGGGTGGGACGACTTGGCCGCGATGCCGATGTTCGAGCCACCCGCGAAGACCTTCGCCACTCCGCCGTCCTTGCCCGGCAGGGCGTAGGCGCCCACCGTCTTGGTCAGGGCGGTGGCGGCCTTGTTCCCGTCGGCCACGATCGACCAGTACGCCCAGCTCGGCGCCGACAGCGTCGCGGCCTTCTCGGTGCGGAACGGCACCCAGGCCTCGGTCTCGTCGCCGTCCTTGGGAGCGAGGGAAGCCTTCGTCATGAGCTGCTGCACCTGCTCGATGCCCTTGACCGAGGCGTCGGTGGACATCTGCGCCGCCCACTTGCCGTCCTTCTGCACGGCGACCTCGCCGCCGTTCTCCCAGATGAACGGGAGGGCGTTGTACCAGTCCTTCCCGGGGAAGTAGACGCCCGAGACGCCGGGGAGCGCCTGGGCCAGCTTCTCGCCGTTGGACACGTACTCCCCCAGCGTCGTGGGCACCGGCACGCCGGCGGCGGCGTACTGCGCGGTGTTGTAGAAGACGATGCGAGCGCCCGAGTAGTACGGCGCGGCGTAGAGCTTGCCGTCCCAGGAGCCTGCCTCGACGAAGCCCGGCAGCAGATCGGTGCCGCCGATCTTGTCCTTGATGTCGGAGATGTCCAGGAGTGCCCCGCTGGAGGTGAAGGCGGGCGACTGCGTGTTGCCCATCTCCACGATGTCGGGGGTGTCGTTGGAAGACAGGCTCGTCGTCAGCTTGTCGACGAGTCCCGTCCACTGCTGCTCCTCGATGACGAGGGTCGAGCCGGGGTTCGCGGCCTCGAACGTCTTCTTCAGGTAGTCGCGAGCGTCCTGCGGCGTATCGGTGCCGTTGAGCCAGACCCGCAGCTGCGCCGCGGCGGGAGTGCTCGAGGCGTCGGTGCCGCCCGGGCTTGCGCCCGCGCAGCCGGCGAGAACGACAGCCGAAGCGCCGAGGAGCGCGACGGCTCCGAGCTTCTTGTTCATGGTGTCTTCCTTGTCTCTCTTGGTGATGTCGGGGTTCGGCGACCCGCCCGCGGAGGGGGGCTCAGGACACCCCGAGTTGTCCTGACAGGACCATGACGGCCGCGCCGCGGAGGACGATGTCCTCCCCCTGCGCCGTCATTCGCACCCGCACGCCGTCGTGGAACTCGGCGAGCGTGCGGGTGCGCAGCGTCTCGACGGTCGCGGTCGCGAGGGGTCCGTCGAGAAGTTCTGGGATGCCGGAGAGGACGATCTCCGACAGGTCGAGCACACCCACGATCGGGGCGAGCGCGATGCCGAGGCGTGCGCCGGCATCGCGGAGCACGGCCTCGCGGTCGGCGTCGGGCTCGGCGAGCCGCGCCTCCAGAGCCGGGACCGAGAGCCAGGCCTCGAGGCAGCCGATCTTGCCGCAGACGCAGAGCGGGCCGCCGTCGGTGCCGACGGTGACGTGTCCGATCTCACCGGCGGCGAAGCGACTGCCCGCCATGGGCTGCCCTCCGGCGAGCAGCCCCGAGCCGACACCGCGTCCGACGCGCACGAGGAGCACGTCGTCGGCCGCCCCGCCGAACGTGTACTCGGCGAGTACGGCCGCGTTGGCGTCGTTGGCGACAAGCACCGGCAGCGCGAGCGCGGTGCGCAGGACCTGCTCGAGGTCGACGCCCTGCCAGCCGAGGTTGGGCGCGGTGAGGACGACACCACGGTCGTCGACGATGCCGGGACTGCCGACACCGATGCCGAGGACGGGGGCATGGGCATCGGCGACGAGACGACGCGCGAGGTCGACGACGACCGGGAGGACGTCGGCGGCATCCGTCGGCACCGCCACATCGAGGCGGGCGACGATCTCGCCGTCCAGGGTGAGCACGGCTCCGAGGAAGCGGTCGCTCCCGGACAGGTCGAGCCCGATGATCCGGTGACCCTCGCGGTCGAGGTCGACGAGCGTCGCCGGCTTGCCGGGCCCGGTGACCTCGCGCTGCCCGCGTTCGGCGACGTAGCCGTCGTCGATCAGCTCGGCGACGAGGTCCGAGATGGTCACGCGTGTCAGGCGGGTCTCACGGGAAAGATCCGCACGACTCATGGCACCCTGGTGGAAGAGGGTCTGGAGCACGAGCGAGCGGTTGTGCGCACGTGCGTGCTCGGGAAGCACCTTCGCGGCGTGGCGCAGCGCACGACCGGCACCGAACGACCGGCCGCCGGCGAGCGCGTCGGTGGCGTTGCGCTGCAGATCGGATCCGGACATGTTTGTTAGTACACCTTACGAACCCCCGCACCGCAAGCGCGGGAGCTCATTCGGCAGGACGATTTACAAAACCGTTACATTCGCGCGGACCGCCCCGCGTCCCAGGAGCCGCATGATCGCCGCCGCCGCCCGTACCCCCCTGCTCATCGCCGTCGTGGGCGCCGTCGCGCTCGGCCTCAGCGGCTGCGCGGCCTCCTCCGACGGCGGCTCCTCCTCGGAGAAGGGGGACACGCAGACCGTCGCGCAGGCGTGCGACACCGTCCGCGCGAGCGTTCAGGATGCCGCGACCCGACTCCATGCGCTCGACCCCGGTGACCCGAAGGCGGCCGTCGGCGCGCTCGGCGAGGTCGCCCAGCACCTCGACGACGCGGCGCGCGCGGTCGGCAACCGTCAGGTCGCCGCCCTGCTGCCGCCCCTGCAGTCCGGGTTCGCTGCGGCATCCGCGGACCTGTCCGCGATCGCGGGCGGGGACCTCTCCCGCCTGCCGTCGCTTCAGGGCACTGCAGCCGACATCCAGGCCGCGCTCACCGCCTTCACGCAGGCCTGCCCCGCGTCCTGAGCCGGCACCACACGGCCGAAGACGGCCCCGCCGGGCGGAACCAGGCATCGCGTACCATAAGAGGGCGCGGCCGCGCAGAACACGGGGGTGTTGCAAGTGACCGATCTTGGCACGGGGCGGGAGGCGGAGGGTACGCCCGACCCCTCCGCAGCGTCCCCGGCGACGGCCGCGACCGCCGTCCTCGACGGCCCCACCGCCGTGATCGACCCGGACACGGCTCCTCCGACGGAGCCGCCGCCCGTCCAGTGGGCGCCCGCCGAGCCGGCCCCGAAGAAGAAGCGCCTCTGGCTCTGGATCGGGGTGCCGGCCGGCGCGCTCGCCGTCGGAGCCGCCGCCGCCTCGCTCGTCCTGATCGCGCCCGGAACGGCCGTGGCCGGCGTGCCCGTGGGTTTCATGACGGCGGGAGCCGCCACCGACGCGATCAGTCAACGGCTGAGTGCCACGACGATCGTCCTGGGCCCGGGCGGCCCCTCCGTCACGGGAGCGCAACTCGGGGCGACGGTCGACGCCCGCGCCCTGGCGGATGCCGCGTTCGATGCGCGACCGCTCTGGAACGTCACCCAGTGGTTCCGGGACGCCGTCGACGCGCCAGTCGCCCTCGACGCGGCCACGGCGGAGGGCGCGCTGCGCGCCGCGCTACCGGGCAGCTTCAGCGAACCGATCCCCGCGAAGGTCACCTTCACCGGCGGCGCCTACGCCGTGACCCCCGCCGTCGCCGGCACGGGTCTCGACCTCGACGCGATCACGACCGCCCTCCACGACGCCTTCGTCGCCGGGGCGAGCACCGTGACGGTGTCCGCCGCGCCGGTCCCCGTCGCCGCCCCCGCGACCACCGTCAAAGCCCAGGCCGCGGCCGATCAGCTCAACGCCATGCTGCAGACCATCGGCTTCTACGTCGGCGACGAGCGCACCGTGCCGGTCGATCCCGCGACCGCCGCGTCGTGGCTGACCGTCACCCCGGAGGCATCGGGCTCGTATGCGATCACCGCGGATGCCGCGAAGATCCGGACCGTGGTGGACGGCCTGCCGGCCGCGGTCAACCGCCCTCCCGCCAACGGCACCGTCGTCACGAACTCCGACGGGACGGTCCTCGAGACCACGGTTCCCGGGGCCGACGGCCGGACGCTCGGCGACACCAGCGGCGTGGCGACGGAGTTCGCCTCCCAGCTCGCAGCGGGCAAGGCCGCGTTCGCCCTGCCCGTCACACTGACGCCGGCATCCACGACGACGCTGCAGCGCCTGCTCGAGGTCAGCCTCGGCGAGCAGAGGCTGTACCTCAAGGAGAACGGCGCGGTCGTCGACTCCTGGCCGATCTCCAGCGGCACCGCGGAGGCGCCGACGACGCCCGGGCACTACCGCGTCAACAGCCACATCCGCTCCCAGACGATGAAGAGCAGCGACCCGAACAACCCGTACTGGAACTACGACGTGCCCAACGTCGAATGGGTCATGTACTTCAACGGCGACGAGGCCTTCCACGGCGTCTACTGGCACGACAACTTCGGCACACCGTCGAGCCACGGCTGCGTGGGCATGCCCAACTACCGGGCCAAGCAGATCTACGACTGGTCGCCCTCCGGAGTCGACGTGTGGATTCACGGCTGACGCGCGCGCCCTGGCGTCTCGACGGCACGCTACGCTCATCGCTCGACGGCCGGGCGCGCCACGCACCACCGGCCGTCGAGCGAGCGCCGTCTACCGCGGGGCGTCGATCACCGCGTTGAGCGTGGCCGACGGCCGCATCACAGCGGTCACCTTGGCCTCGTCCGGGTGGTAGTAGCCGCCGAGGTCGACGGGGTGCCCCTGCACGCCGTTGAGCTCGGCCACGATCTGCTGCTCCGCCGCGGCGAGCTTCTCGGCGATCGGCGCGAAGCTCGCCGCGAGCTCCGCATCGGCGCTCTGGCGCGCCAGCTCCTGCGCCCAGTACAGGCCCAGGTAGAAGTGGCTGCCGCGGTTGTCGATCGTGCCGAGGGCACGCCCCGGGGAGCGGTCCTCCTCGAGGAAGGTTCCGGTCGCGGCATCCAACGTGTCCGCGAGCACCTTGGCCTTCGCGTTGCCGGTGAACTCCGCGAGGTGCTCGAAGGATGCCGCCAGCGCGAAGAACTCGCCGAGCGAGTCCCACCGCAGGTAGTCCTCCTCGAGCAGCTGCTGCACGTGCTTCGGCGCGGAGCCGCCGGCACCGGTCTCGAACAGGCCACCGCCCGCGAGCAGCGGAACGATCGACAGCATCTTGGCGGAGGTGCCGACCTCGAGGATCGGGAAGAGGTCGGTGAGGTAGTCGCGCAGGACGTTGCCGGTGACCGAGATGGTGTCCTCACCCTTGCGCAGACGCGCGAGGGTGTAGCGGGTCGCCTCCTCGGGCGGGAGGATCACGATCGTGATGTCACCGGTGTCGACGGTGGCGAGCGCCTGGTGCACCTTGCCGATCAGCTGCGCGTCGTGCGCGCGGTTCAGGTCGAGCCAGAAGACGGCGGGGACTCCTGTCACGCGGGCGCGCGAGACGGCCAGGCGCACCCAGTCCATGATCGCGATGTGCTTCGTCTGGGTCGCGCGCCAGATGTCGCCCTTCTCGACGTGGTGCTCGATGAGCACCGTGCCGGCCGCGTCGAGCACCTCCACGACGCCGTCGGCGGGGATCTCGAACGTCTTGTCGTGGCTGCCGTACTCCTCGGCGGCCTGAGCCATGAGACCGACGTTGGGCACGGTGCCGATCGTCGCCGGGTCGAGCGGGCCGTTCTCGATGACGTCCTCGATGACCGCCTGGTAGACCCCGGCATAGGACGAGTCGGGGATGACCGCGATCGTGTCGTCCTCGCTGCCGTCGACGCCCCACAGCTTGCCGCCGTTGCGCACGAGCGCGGGCATCGACGCGTCGACGATGACGTCGGACGGGACGTGCAGGTTGGTGATGCCCTTGTCGCTGTTGACGTAGCTCAGGCGGGGGCCGGACTCGAGGTCCTGGGCGATGCGGGCGGAGATCGCCTCGCCCTCGGCGAGGTCGCCGAGGCCGGCGAGGATCGAGCCGAGACCGTTGTTGCCGTTGAGACCCGCGGCGGCCAGCTGCGCGCCGTAGGCATCGAAGACGTCGGAGAAGAACGCGCGCACGACGTGGCCGAAGATGATCGGGTCGCTGACCTTCATCATGGTGGCCTTCAGGTGCACCGAGTACAGGACGTTCTCGGCCTTCGCCTGGGCGAGCGTGTCGGCGAGGAACGCGTCGAGCGCCTTCGCCGAGAGGAACGTGGCGTCGATGACCTCGCGGGGCAGGACCTTGAGCCCCTCCTTCAGCACCGTCACGGTGCCGTCGACGGCGGTGTGGCGGATGCTGAGCACGTCGTCGTGCGCGGCGATCCAGCTCTTCTCGTTGGTCTTGAAGTCGTCGTGGCCCATGGTCGCGACGCGGGTCTTCGAGCCGGCCGCGAAGGGCTTGTTGCGGTGCGGGTGGGTGCGTGCGTACTTCTTCACCGACAGGGGTGCGCGGCGGTCGCTGTTGCCCTCACGCAGCACCGGGTTCACGGCGGAGCCCTTGATCCGGTCGTAGCGGGCGCGGATGTCCTTGTCCTCGACCGTCGCGGCGTCGTCCGGGTAGTCGGGGATGTCGTAGCCCTGCGACTGCAGCTCGGCGATCGCGGCCTTCAGCTGCGGGATGGATGCCGAGATGTTCGGCAGCTTGATGATGTTCGCCTCGGGCAGCGTGGCGAGGCCGCCGAGCTCGGCCAGCGCGTCGCCCACCTGCTGGTCGGGCGTGAGCCGCTGCGGGAAGGCGGCGAGGATGCGCCCCGCGAGGGAGATGTCACGGGTGTCGATCTCCACCCCGGCCCGGCCCGCGAAAGCCTTGACGATCGGGAGGAAAGAGGCCGTCGCCAGCGCCGGCGCCTCGTCGGTGTGCGTGTAGATGATGGTGGACTCGGGCACGTGTGATCTCTCCGTCGTGAGCGTCGTCGCGGGCGCCGTGGTGAGCGTCGCGGGGTCACCCGACAGGCTATCGCATCGCCGGAATATATCTTGACGTCAAGATATCTCGCGTCACCGCGAGAACACATCGATTTCTCACCGTTTGGAGGGTGCCGGCCATCGCCGCCCGCGAGGTAGCCTGATCCCATGACCGAGCTGCGCCTCGAGGAACTGTCGGCCGCGACCATCGTGGCGGTGAACACCATGTCGCTGAAACCGGGCCAGGAGCAGTTCCTCGCTCCGACCAGCTATGCCGTCGCGGCGGCGGTCGTCAATCCGAGCACCGCCTGGCAGCGGGTCGTGCTGGACGGTGACGAGGTCGTCGGCTTCGTCAGCGCGAACTTCGACCCCGACGCCCCCCACGAGCACTTCCGCTCCGTGCTGTGGCGCATCAACGTCGACGCCGACGACCAAGGCCGCGGCGTCGGTCGCTTCGCCGTCGAGAGCCTCATCGAAGAGGCGCGCAGACGCGGCATGGGCCATGTCGACGTGATCTACGAGGAGGGCCAGGACGGCCCGGACGCCTTCTTCCGACGGGTGGGCTTCACTCCGGTCGATGAGACGGAGTTCGGCGAGGTCGTCGCGGAGATACGCCTCTGACGACACCGTCCGCGGCTTTGTTGCCAATCTCCACAAACCTCTTGCGCGGATCGCTTGCCCGCCCTATCGTTGTGTCCAGCTTCTTTCGAAGCGCTTCGATACGACACGGGAGTCGGCATGGCACGGATCGACGAGGTCGCCGCGGCGGCGGGCGTCTCGATCAGCACCGTCTCCTACGCGCTGAGCGGTAAGCGACCCATCTCGCCCGACACCCGTCGCCGCGTCATGGATGCGGCGCACCGACTGGGCTACGCCCCGAACGCCGGCGCCCGCATGCTCGCCGGGCGCGTCACGCATATCTTCGCCCTCACCGAGCCGCTCCGACCGGAGACGCACGCCCCCACCCACATGTCCTTCGTCCTCGCCGCAGCCGTCGCCGCCCGCCGGCACGACTACGACATCCTGCTCCTGACGGATCAGCAGGCCTCCGCCGGGATGCAGCGGGTGACGGCATCCGGACTCGTCGACGCCATCCTGGTGCTCGACGTCGCCCCCGACGACGAGCGCGTCGCCATCGCCCGCGCGATCCCGACACCTACCGTCTTCATCGGCATCCCGGACGATCACGAGGGCCTGGACTGCGTCGACCTCGACTTCGAGGCCGCGGCCCGACTGGCCGTCGACCGCGTGGCCGACGCCGGGCACCGCCGCATCGCGCTGATCGGGCAGCCCGAGAGCACCTACCACCTCTCCAACTTCCCGCCCCGCGTGCGCCGCGCCGTGGCCGAGCAGGCGGACCGGCACGCGCTGGCCCACA
>CANSLE010000085.1 GCA_947647645.1 uncultured Microbacterium sp. | reverse complement strand
GCGACGATGTTCGCCGTCGGGCTGCTCGCGAGCGGCCTGGCGAGCACGGCCGTCGGCGCGTACGCGGGGGCCGAGATCATGCACGGGCTGCTGCGCGTGCGCGTCCCGCTGATCGCGCGACGGCTCGTGACCCTGGTGCCGGCCGTCGTGATCCTCGCCCTCGGGGTCGATCCGACCTGGGCGCTCATCCTCAGCCAAGTCGTGCTGAGCTTCGGCATCCCCTTCGCGCTCATCCCCCTCGTCACCCTCACCGCTCGCCGCGACCTGCTCGGCGCGCACCGCAACCGCTGGTGGACGACGGTCGCGGGGGTGCTGGCCTCCGTGTTCCTCGTCGCACTGAACGCACTGCTGCTGTGGCTCGTGCTGTCGGGCGGATAGGGGTACGGGCGGACTGTCGGAACAACGTCGGCGGCTCAGGTCGCACTTAGCTGGCACACAGGTGGGTGAGGATGATGGAGGGCGTGGAGCAGCCCCCCGTCATCGTGAGCCAGTCCGTCCGGGTGCTGATCGTGGACGACGAGCCCAACCTCCGCCACCTCCTCTCGGCCGTTCTCCGCAGACAGGGCTGGCAGGTCAGCGTGGCCGGCACGGGCTCCGCCGCCATCGAGACCGCCCGGCGCATCCGTCCGCATCTGATCGTGCTCGACATCACCCTGCCGGACATCGACGGGATGCAGGTGCTCCGCATCGTCCGCGGTGAGCTACCGGACACGATGGTGCTCTTCCTCACGGCGAACAGCACGGTTGCCAACCGCATCGGCGGGATCGCGGCGGGCGGCGACGACTATGTGACCAAGCCGTTCAGCGTCGAAGAGGTCGTGGTGCGGCTGCGCGGGCTCCTGCGCCGAAGCCCCATGCTCGCAGCCAGCGCGCCGACACCGCGCATCCAGGTGGGCGATCTCGAGTTGAACGAGGACAGCCACGCGGTCTCTCGGGGCGGCGTGGACATCGTGCTGACCGCCACGGAGTTCTCCCTGCTGCGCTTCTTGATGCTCAACGCCGACCGGGTGCTCAGCAAAGAGCAGATCCTCGATCGCGTGTGGGAGTACGACTTCGGACGCGAATCGAACATCGTCGAGATCTACATCTCCTACCTGCGCAAGAAGATCGATCACGGTCGCTCGCCGATGATCCACACCATCCGCCGCGTGGGGTACATCCTCCGCGAGGCCCCGGGGGAGCCGGCGGAACAGTGATGCGGACGAGGCGCAGAGTGCGCACCACCCGTGGACGCCTCGTCATGATCGTGTCGAGCCTCCTCCTCGCTGCGTTGATCGCACTCGGGGTCACCTCGATCGTGATCCTGCGGGAGAGTCTCGTCGCGCAAGCGGCTTCGACGATGCACCTCTCCAATGAGAGTGCGCGCAGCCAGGTGTTCATGAGCCTGGAGCGGACGGATGCGCTGCCGCTGTTCGACGACTTCTCCATCGTGGTGCCGCCGGACGGTTTCTTCCTCGTCGTCGAGGGGAGCGACCCGAGACTGTCCGCCTTCTTCACGCGCGATTACCTCTACCGCCCCCTCACCGCCGGCGAGATCCATGAGATCCAGAGCCAGCCGTTTGCCGTCGACGAGACCCGGAAGATACAGCTGAGCGACCACGGAACCTACCTCGTCACGGCGAGCGTCGCCGGTGGCTCCACAGGCGCCGCGTACATCGTCGTCACGGGTGTCGGGCTGAGGGATACGGAATCCGTCGTCATGACCTATGTCATCTGGATAACCGCGGGAGGGTTGGCGGTGGCAGCCCTGGCCGCCGTGCTCGGATATCGCTTGGTCACACGTGAGTTGGGACCGCTGGAGCATGTCGCCGAGGTCGCACAGCAGGTGACGGATGCCCCGCTGTCCACCGGCGAAGTGGCACCGCAGGGCAGGGTGACGCGGGACCCGAGGCTGCGGGGATCCGAAGCGGATCGGGTCGCGATGGCGCTGAACCACCTTCTGGAGCACGTCGAGTCCTCACTCAACGCTCGGCATCGCGCCGAGAAGTCGATGCGGCGATTCATCGCCGAGGCCAGCCACGAGCTGCGCAACCCGCTGGCGTCGATCCGCGGATACGCCGACTTCTACTCGCAGCCGAACGCGGACCCGGCGGAGATGGCGAATGCGCTGGGCAGGGTGGGAGCGGAGGCGAAGCGGATGAGCACCCTCGTCGACGACCTCCTGCTCCTGGCACGTCTCGACGCCGATCCGCAGATGAGGCGCGATCACGTCGATCTGTCGCAGGTCGTGCTGGAGACGGTCTCGGACTCGCGCTTCGCCTTTCCCGACCACTCCTGGCAGATCGCCGTGCCCGACGATGCCGTGACCGTCGTCGGAGACGAGGACGGGATTCGGCAGATACTGCTGAACCTCGTCGCCAACGCCGGACACCACACCCCGGCCGGCACGAGAGTGCTCATCTCGATCCGAGAGGACGAACACGGCACGACCCTCACGGTCGAGGACGACGGCCCCGGCATCCCTGCCGCAGCGATCCCCACGCTGTTCGACCGGTTCGCTCAGGTCGACCGCGGCACGGCGGCGAGGGGCTCCACCGTCGGCCTCGGCCTGGCGATCGTGAAGGCGCTGGCGACGGCATCCGGCTATGAGGTCGGTGTCGTCTCCGACGGCGGGGGGACGCGGTTCTCGGTCACGATTCCACGAGGACCGCTCGCCGAGGAGCCCCCGGCGACGGCGGGCGCCTGACGCCGGTCACCGCTTGTCCCATCCGAGGTGCGTCACCACCCAGACCAGGCCGTACGGCATGATCGTCCGGGCTGCCGTCCAGTTGTGCGCGAGCTGAGGGAAGATGCGGAGCGTGGTCGTCTGGCCCTGAGCCCGCAGCGCGTCGCGGATCTGCATCGCCTCGAAGGTGGGTTCCCCGTCCCCCAGTCCGAGGAAGATCTTCTGCGACGTCGCGGCCCCACGAGAGGCGATGACCTCGAGCGGGCTGTTGCGTCTCCTCGCCTCCGGATCGGCGACCACGGCCGCCGTGTACGGCTTCGTGTAGGGCATGATCGATATGACCGCTCCGAACAGCTCCGGATGGTGCAGCCCGTAGAGCACGGAGGCGAGACCTCCTGAGGACATCCCCGCGATCACTCTCTGCTCGGCATCCGCCCGCGTGCGCAGGTTCGCATCCGCCCAGGTGACGACGTCCTTGGTGACGAAGGTCTCGACCTGACGCCCGCCCGGGATGTTGAGCGGCTCATCCTCCACCCGAGTGGCACCGGCGTTCAGATCGGGCGACACCACGATCATCGGCGGGACGCTCCCCTCGCCGATCAGGGCATCCAGGCGGTTGTCGATGCGCCCTCCTGCGAACCAGTCCGCCGCACTGCCCGGGGATCCGTGCAGGGTGTACACGACGGGATACCGCGTCGTGTTGCCGGGCGCGTCGTAACCGGGCGGCAGGTAGACCCAGGCTCCGGTGTTCGGCACCTTCGCCGCCGTCGACGGCACCGCGGCGAGGAACGAGTAGCCGCGATCGTCCGTCGTGACCCGCTCGACGCCGTCTCCCACCTTGGGCGTATCCGACGGCGCCAGCACCGCGGCCTTCGGGAGCTGGACCTCGGGCTGATGCAACTTGTCCTCCACCCAGCGCGTGAGCGCGACGACGGAGGGGAAGTAGCCCACCCACGTGTTCACGCCGAAGGCGAGCGAGATCACGAGCATGAACGCGCTCGCCGCCCCCCAGCCGGTGGCGCCGAGGACGCGGCGGCGGCGACTGCGCGCGCCGCGACGTCGCGCGGCACGCACCGCGAGCCACACCGTCACGGCCGCGAGCGCGAGAGCGAAGACCGCCGGCCAGTATGTCGAGAGCAGGTCGGCCCCCTTTTCCTGCAGGAGGGAGGGCGGCACGTCGATGGGGGCGTCCGGATCCACGACGATGCTCCTTACGGCTCGATGCTCGTGCGGGCGGGGCCGGTGACCGGCCCCGCGATTCGAGCGTAGGAGACGGGCGGAGCACCGCTGCCGCCCGCCTCCGGAAGTCATATCCGGCTCTTATGCACGGACGGGACGATGACTGCGCGGCGGCCGCCACCGACGATGCGGCCGACGACCGAGGAGAGTCACGATGAAAGCAGCGACGGCCACGCACGGCCCGGCGCGGACGCGCAGACGGCGGCGGGGTGCCCGCATCCTGTCAGGTGTCCCGCTGTGGACGGGCCGGGCGCTGCAAGTGGTGTCCGTCACGATGCTGGTGATCGCCTTCTCCAACGTCGTGCTCCCCGACGGGGTCTACTGGGCGGCGTCCTACTTCGCGGTCTTCGGTCTCAGCTCCGAGCCCTTCGTCTTCAACGCGGTGCTGCTGTTCGTCGTCGGGAGCGCGGCGAAGCGCCGACTGCGCGGAGCGATGTTGTTCCTGGTGCTCTTCGAGCTGCCGTCGGTCCTGCTGCCGATCGTGAACCTGATCAGTCTCGGTCAGCGAGGATCGGCGTTCCTGGCCGACGGCGGCGCCGTCGATCTCATCGCCGCCGCCGGAGCGGCCGCGTTCATCTGCCTGCTGGTGGTCGCCCGCAACGAGTTCTCCGCTCAGAACCAGCCCGCATCGTATCTCCGCGCCTTCGCCGTCTTCGTCGGCGGTGTCGGGGTGGCGGTGGTCGTCGGGGGCGTGCTCGCGGTTCCGCTGTCCACACATCCGCTCTCCGTCTGGGACGGCGTGCTCTGGTCGCTGCATGCCGCGATCGGCATCTACCCGAGTGACTGGTTCCTCGAGGGCTCGACGAACGAGCTGAGCACGAGCGTCGAGCTGATCGTCACATCGCTCTCGGCGACGGCCCTCGTGGTGGCGTTGTGGATGCTGCTGCGCAGCGCGCACCGGATGCGAGCGCTCAGCGAAGCCGACGAGCTGGACGTCCGCCGCATCCTGCGCACGGGGCGCACGGACGACTCGCTCGCCTACTTCGCCACCCGGAGAGACAAGTCCGTCGTGTTCTCGCCGGATCATCAAGCGGCGATCTCGTATCGCGTCGTGAATGGCGTGGCGCTGGCCAGCGGCGACCCGCTCGGCCCGGAGCGGGAGTGGGATGCGGCCACCGTCGAGTGGTTCGAGGTGGTCGAGCGCTACGGGTGGCGACCTGCCGTGCTCGCCGCCACGGAGCGCGGCGCGAATCACTATGCCCACCACGGCATGCGCGCCGTGGCTCTCGGCGACGAGGCGCTGCTCCCCGTCGGCGGCGCGCGACGCGATGCCGTGCTCAACGCGCCTCACATCGCGGCCGCGTGTCGACGTGCCCGACGCGCGGGATACACGGTGCAGATCCATCGCCAGCGGGAGCTCTCCTCGGAGGCTCTCGCTGAGATCGAACGCTTGGCGGCGACCTGGAGAGGCGAGGAGAGCGAACGCGGGTTCTCCATGGCGCTCTCGCGCATCGGCGACCCCGGCGATGGCGACACGCTCATCGTCATCGCGCACGATGCGTCGGGCGAGATCTCCGGGCTGCTGGTGTTCGTCCCCTGGAACCGCGATGGACTCTCGCTCGACGTGATGCGACGACACCCCGATGCCGTCAACGGCGTCACCGAGTTCATGGTGGCGTCGCTCATCGCCGATGCGGAGACCCTCGGTGTACGTCGCGTATCTCTGAACTTCGCGGTGTTCCGCGAGGTCCTCGTGCGCGGAGCCCGCGTGGGCGCCTCGCCGCTGCTGCGCGCGAAGCGGAAGGCCCTCCTGCTGCTCTCGACACGCTGGCAGCTGGAGTCGTTGCGCCGGGCCAACGAGAAGTACGACCCGATCTGGCGCTCTCGCTTCCTCATGTGGTCGCGCCAGACTCCGTTCAGCGCGGTGATGTTCGCGGTCGCCCGGGCCGAGGGGTTCGCCTGGCCCCCGGTACGTGAGCACGGCACGTCCGGCGAGCCACGGAGCGACGCGTTCCTGGAGGCGCTCGACGCCGACCAGGCGGCGAGTGTCGACGACACCCCCGCCGTCGCGGTCTCGCCCCGCGTCGCCGCGGTTCTGGCGATGCGGGCGCGGGGCGCTGACCCGTACCCGCCGAAGGTACCGCGCACGCACGCGATCTCCGCGCTGCGGGAGGAGAGGTCCGGCCAAGTGTCCATCGCCGGTCGCGTGCAGGGCCGCCGCCGGCACGGTGGCATCGCCTTCCTCGACATCGTCGAGGAGCACGAGCGGTTCCAGATCATCGCGACGGCCGACGGCACCGCGGACTATCGCGCACTCACGCGCGCGTCGGCGGGTGACATCGTCTCCGTCACCGGGGAACTCGGATACAGCAAGACGGGGGAGCCGAGTCTGACCGCGCGGTCCTGGGTGTACGCGGCGAAGGCCCTGCGCCCGCCGCCCGACCCTCGAACGGGCCTGAAGGATGCCGAGACGCAGGTCCGCCAGCGACACGTGCACCTCTCGACCTCCCTCGAGGCGACCACGGTGCTGCGCACCCGCTCGCACGCGGTCCGCGCGCTGCGCGACCGGCTGCTCGAAGAGGACTACCTCGAGGTCGAGACCCCCATCCTCCAGCGCACGCACGGCGGCGCCAACGCCCGTCCGTTCCGCACCCACATCAACGCGTACCATCGAGACCTGTCGTTGCGGATCGCGCCGGAGCTCGCTCTGAAGAAGCTGATCGTGGCCGGCTTCCCCCGGGTCTTCGAGATCGGCCGCAACTTCCGCAACGAGGGGGTCGACAGCACGCACAACCCCGAGTTCACGGCGATGGAGGCCTACCGCGCTTTCGCGGATTACACCGATATGCGAGAGCTTGCCGAACGGTTGGTGAAGGACATGGTCAGCGTCGGCTCGGGACGACCGACGCTCGTGACCCCCGACGGTGAGCGCATCGATGTGTCCGCCCCGTGGCGCGTCATCTCGGTGTGCGAGGCCCTCACCCGACGGATCGGGGTCACCATCTCGATGGGGATGGCGCGAGAGAGCCTCCGCGAGATCTGCATCGCCTACGGCATCCGCCCGGCCCCGGAGGACACCGTCGGGATCCTGATCGAACGACTGTACGAGGAGCTCGTCGAACCGGAGACGACCCTGCCGACCTTCTACACCGACTTCCCGTCCGACACCTCGCCGCTCGCCCGCCCGCACCGAGAGATCGACGGGCTGTCGGAGCGGTGGGATCTCGTCGCGTTCGGCATGGAGCTCGGCACCGCCTACTCCGAGCTGGTCGATCCCATCGAACAGCGTCGACGCCTGACCGCCCAGTCGGTGCGAGCGGCCGGCGGCGATCCGGAGGCGATGCAGCTGGACGAGGACTTCCTCGCGGCGCTCGAGTTCGCGATGCCCCCGACGGGGGGCCTCGGACTCGGCGTCGATCGCATCGTCATGGCCGCGACCGGCGCCACGATACGGCAGACACTCGCCTTCCCGTTCGTTCGATGAGAGAGCTGCTCCGCCCGAGCAGCCACTCGAGGGGGCCCTGTCGGAAGCGACGCATCCACAGCACCGAGAAGAGCAGCAGCCCTCCGGTGAACGCCATGAGCACGAGCACGCTCTGCGGCCCGCGGAAGGAGTGTCCGGTGGCCGCCGTGACGACCGCCATCGCGACGATGTGCGCGGCGTACACCGACAGCACCATGGTCCCGAGCGTCGCGATCGCCGCGCCCGCGGCCCCGACTGCCCTCTTCACGCGGGACCGGGCGCCTGCGGCGCGCTGCACCGCATCGCCGAGGGGAAGCAGGGCGGCGAGCAGCAGCGCGCAGACCCCGAGGCACCCGATCACATCGGCCCAGCTGCCGGAGTGGGGGGCGGGAACGACCAGCCACCACCAGCTCCCCGTGTCGGTCACCCCGCGCTCCAGGAAGAAGATCCGTGCGAACTGCTGCATCGCGTCCGCACCCGCGACGGGGTCGAGTCCCGCCATGATGCGTGCAGCGACGCCCCCCGTGAGAAGCACCGCCGACACGCCGTAGCCGATCGCGATGAGGATGGCGCCCGCGGTCGCGAGCCGCGCGCGCACACGTGTCGAGGAGAGGTCCATCCGCCCGACCGCAAGACCCGCCAGCACGAACGGCATCCAGGTGAGTGCCGGATAGTCTCCCGCCACGAGCGCCTGCCAGAGGAGGTTGCCGGGCAGGTCGACGGCTCGTCTCGCGAGGAACGAGATCGGTGGCCCGAGAAGCGCCCATGCGGCCGTGACGACGATGAGCGCACGCACCCCGAGTCTGCGAAACGGCAACACCAAGACGAACCACACGGCGAAGCCGGTCAGGATGACCACGACCGGAACGCCCAAGAGGCTCAGCGCGCCACCGCAGACGGCGAGCAGTGCGGCGCGGATCAGGGTGGGCACGACCGCGGGTCGCACGGCGTCGGCGCCGCTGCGTCGGCCGAGATTCAGCGACAACCCGGCGGCGAATGCGAACATCGCGGGCATGCGGGAGTGGAACAGCTCCCACTCGACATGCACCGTCCCGAACCCCGCACCGGGAGTCCAGGCTGCGGGACCGACGTGCGCGACGAGCATGCCGAACACGGCGAGGGCACGGAACAGATCCAACCCCACCAGTCGCACGGACGCCCCCGACGGGCGGGGGGATGCCGCGCTCATCGGACACCCTCGGGGCCCGGGCGCTCTCGCCCGACACCTGAGCGGAGACGGGTGACCACGACGCCGAACCCGACGAGATACGCGCTCACGAGCACCACCTGAGCCCGTTGCACGAATCCGCCGCCATCGATGAGCTTGCCGTCTCCTGTGCTCATCGCCGCGAGCGCCGTGACCAGCGCCGTCACGACGATCAGCATC
This sequence comes from uncultured Microbacterium sp., assembly GCA_947647645.1. GTDB lineage: Bacteria > Actinomycetota > Actinomycetes > Actinomycetales > Microbacteriaceae > Microbacterium. Next base: position 44 of record CANSLE010000085.1, on the reverse strand, counting down.
CCAGCGAGCACGAAGACCACCCTGCGTTCACCGGGCCGGCCCCG
>CANSLE010000084.1 GCA_947647645.1 uncultured Microbacterium sp. | reverse complement strand
CCTCATCGGAGCGGAACAGGCGGAACGCGAGAGCGAGTGAACCTGGAGTGGTCATCGCGGCGGCGACACCCGTCACCGCGCGCACGGCGATCAACTGCGCAGCTGTCACCACGAATGCCGTGGCGAGGCTCGCGAGGCCGAGCAGCAGGAGTCCGATCAACATGATGCGGCGCCGTCCCACGCGGTCGGCGAGCGCGCCGAAGAACAGCATCAGACCCCCGAACACGACGGAGTAGACACCAGTGACCCATTGCAGTCCCGTCGTGGAGGTCTGAAGCTCCCGGCCGATGGTGGGCAGTGCGACGTTGAGGACCGAGTTGTCGAGCATCTCGAACAGGAACACTGCCGAGAGGCCGAGCAGAGCAACCCAGGCCGGGCGCAGAGACTCTCGCGCAGAATCAGGCTGAGAAGTCGACCGGAAGGGGCCGTCAGCGGACGAACGAGTAACCATGACACGTCTCCTTGTTGGCGTTGGCAAATGCGAGTGCATTCCCTTTTCGAGCCACGGAGATCACGCCAGGATGGCTGACCCGTATGCTCTCGCCGCCGAGGACGTGTGCTGGAATCTCAGTGACACTATGCGCCGGCTCGGGAGAGCTGTCAACCGCGCGGGCGAGGCGCGGGCGAGACGGGGGACGGTGAAGATGTCCGTGACGCGATCCCGTGAATACCACTGCGCCCGCCGTCGCCCAGGTTGGCACGTCGCACGGGGAGCTCAGCACGTGCGTTGCGACTCGCGGCGTCGGGGTAGCCTGTCGCTCTCGGTGGTTGTAGGGGGTTGGCGTGAGGCTGAAGCTGGTTGTGGAATCGCCGGAGGCGCCGCCGCGGGATGTCGTGGTGACGTGCGATGCGACGGCGACGGTGGGGGATGTGGCGCGTCGGTTGGCGGGGGCGGCCCGGTCGACGTCGTTGACGTTGTGGGTGGATGCGGGAGACGGCACGGCGCCGCGCGTGGTGAATCCGCTGCTGTCGATCCACGAGTCGGGGGTGCGATCGGGAGCCCGGGTGGCCGTCGCGGAGCCGGTGGCCGAGACCGTCGCGGGGGACGACGTGCGTGCCCGGGTGACGGTGGTGGAGGGCCCCGATGAGGGGGCGGTGTTCCTGCTCGGCGAGGGTGCGAACTTCATCGGTCGTGATCCGGCGGTGCAGGTGCGGCTGCAGGACGGTTTGGTGTCGCGTCGGCATGCGAGTGTGACGGTCAGCGGTGAGTCGGCGGTGGTCGACGATCTGAACTCGGCGAACGGCATCGAGGTCAACGGTGCGCGGGCCGAGCGGGCGGTCCTGACGCCGCGTGACCGGCTGATGATCGGCGACTCGAAACTGCGCGTCGAGGTGTTGCCCTCGCGCGGCGTGGCGGCCAGCTCGGTGTCGTCGTTCTCGCGATCGCCGCGCGTGGTGGAGCCGTGGCTGGGTGGTGAGATCGCCGCTCCCGCGCTTCCCCGGGCGGGTGAGCGGCCCCGTTTGGCGTGGATCGCGGTGGTCGCCCCGATCGTGGCGGGAGCGGTGCTGTTCGCGTTGACCCGAAATCCGCTGATGCTGGTGTTCATCGCGTTGAGTCCGGTGCTGATGGTCGCATCATGGTGGGACCAGCGGGTGCGGCAGAAGCGGCAGTCACGCGACGAGCAGAAGCGATTCACCGACGGTCTCGAGAGCCTACGCACCGAGCTCGCCGACGGCGTGATTAGGGAGCGGGAGCATCGGCTCCGTGAGGCCCCCTCCACGCGAGAAGCGTTGACGGCGGTGGCGGAGCGCTCGCCGCTGTTGTGGACGCGGATGCCGGAGCACGCGGCGTTCCTGTCGGTGCGGCTCGGACTGGGTGAGCTCCCGTCCCGCACGCAGGTGCAGTTGCCGGCGCGCGATCTCGGTGCGACCGAGGAGTGGGAGCGACTCCGGTCGCTCGTGGATGAGCACGCCCGCGTCGACGGTGTCCCCGTCGTGGAGCGGTTCGCGGATGCCGGTGCAATCGGGATCGCTGCGGAGGATGCCGTCGCCGCGGCGATCGCGCGGGCGCTGCTGTTGCAGGTGACGGCGCTGCATTCCCCGGCCGATGTCGCGATCTGCGCGTTGGCGATGGGGGCGGCCGCAGACGAGTGGTCGTGGATGAAGTGGATGCCGCATGTCGATTCCCCGCACACGCCGGTGTCGACACCCCTGGCTTCCGATGTCCCCGCTGCGGCGCGATTGCTGGCGGAACTCGAGGAGCTGGTTGCCAAGCGTTCGGAGGGCCGCGGCGGGGTGCGCCGGGTGCGTTCGCATCTGCAGGGCGCAACGCCGGGGGCGGTGGATGTGTGGGAGCCGGTGCAGAGCGACCCGGTGACCCCGGCGGTGGTGCTGTTCGTCGCCGATGCGGCCGGGGTCGACCGGGGACGGTTGGTGCAGCTCGCTGAGGACGGTCCGGATGTGGGCGTGTACACGATCTGGGTGGAGCGGCATCCACAGGAGCTTCCAGTGGTGTGCCGGACGTTCGTGTCCTACGCGTACGGGACGCCGACCACCTCGTTCGTGCGGCACGGCTCGACCATCGCCCTCGCGGCGGTGGAGACGGTCGATCGCGATCGCGCAATGGCCGTGGCGCGGTCGCTGGCGCCGCTGGAAGACGATGGTGCGCCGGTGCTCGACGAATCCGACCTTCCGCGCGCGGTGCGGCTGGTGGACCTGTTCGAGGATGACATCGCCAGCGACCCCGACGCGGTGCGGGGCCGGTGGGTCCGCTCGGACTCGCTGACGTCACGATGGATGCCGGGTGAGGCGAACCGTGAACCTGCGGGGTTGACCGCTCTGGTTGGGCAAGGCGCGGCGGGGCCGCTGCGCATCGATCTCCGTCGCGATGGGCCGCACGCGCTCGTGGGCGGGACGAGCGGGGCGGGCAAGAGCGAGTTCCTCCAGACCTGGATCCTCGGCATGGCGGTCGAGCAGTCCCCCGATCGGTTGACGTTCCTGCTGGTGGACTACAAGGGCGGGTCGGCGTTCGGCGACTGCGTGAGCCTGCCGCACACGGTCGGCCTGGTCACCGACCTCACCCCGCACCTGGTGGCCCGGGCACTGACGAGCTTGCGCGCCGAGTTGAAGCGCCGCGAGGAGCTGTTCGCGGAGAAGGGCGCGAAGGACCTCGCCACGCTGGAAGAGCGCGGCGATCCGGACGCGCCGCCCGCGCTGGTGATCGTGATCGACGAGTTCGCGGCACTGGTCACGGAGGTTCCCGAGTTCGTCGACGGGGTGATCGACATCGCGCAGCGCGGACGCTCGCTCGGGCTGCACCTGATCATGGCCACGCAGCGACCGGCCGGAGTCATCAAGGAGTCCCTCCGCGCGAACACGAACCTCCGGGTTGCGCTGCGCGTCGCCGACGAAGCCGACTCGATGGACGTGCTGGGAACCCCGCGCGCTGCCTGGTTCGATGCCGACACCCCGGGGCGCGCGGCGGCGAAGCTGGGCGCCGGTCGTGTACGCGATTTCCAGACCGCCTACGTCGGCGGGCGCGCATCGGCGGCGACACCCGATGCCGCGATCCACGTGCGTGACCTGCCATTCGCCCCCGGTCAGTCCTGGAGCGACCCCGCCCCGCGGCGGCACCGCTCCGGACCGCGCGACATCGAACGCATCACCGAGACGATCCGTGTCGCGGCGACCGACCTCGCTCTGGCCACGCCGCGCCGACCGTGGCTCGACCCGCTGCCCGCGACGCTCGCCCTCGGAGAGCTCACTCAGACCGGGGGCGCGGTGGTCGTCGGCATCCAGGATGAACCGGCGCGTCAGCGCCAGAGTCCGTTCGGATGGGAGTGGGATGCCGCCGGCAGCGTGGCCGTGTTCGGCGGAGGCGGCACCGGCAAGACGACGTTGCTGCGCACGGTGGCCGCCGCGGCGGCGTCGGGGCCCGAGCCGGCATGGATCTACGCCGTCGACACGGCGGGCGGTCTGGCGATGCTGAGGGAGCTGCCGCACGTCGGCGCGGTGATCGGCGGGGGTGACAGCGAGCGGGTCAGCCGTCTGCTCAGCGGGCTGAGCGACGAGGCGCAGACGCGTGCGCGCCTGTTCGCCGACAGGGATGCCGCGACCCTCACCGATTACAACCGTCAGGCGTCGGCCCCGCTGCCGCGGATCGTGCTGCTGATCGACGGGATGGCGGCGTTTCGCACCGAGTACGAGTTCGCTGATTCCGGCCGGCTCTTCGACACGTTCGCGCAACTGCTCAGTTCGGGCAGGCAGGTCGGCATCCACATCGTCATCACCGCCGAACGGTACGCGGCACTGCCGCAGTCGATCCTCGCGTCCGTGCCCGAGCGGATCGTGCTGCGGATGCCGTCGGCCGCCGAAGCCGACATCGCGGGCCTTCCCCGCGACCTCCTCGACGACGCCGAGCCCGGGCGCGCCTACGCGCACGGCCTCGAAGTGCAGATCGCACTGCCCGCAGGCAGCGCGGACCTCGCCACTCAGGCTGCGGAGCTGCGGGCGATCGCACCCCCGCCCGTGCCGGCCCCGGCCGTGCGCCGCCTGGAGGAGCACATCGCGTGGTCGTCGCTTCCTGCGACCGTGGGCGCAGCGCCGACCTACGGCGTCGCCGACGACACGCTGGATGCCGTCGCGATCCCCGATGGTCTGTTCGTGGTGACCGGTCCGTTCGGCTCCGGTCGCACGACAGCGATGCGCACGATCGCCCACTCCACCCACGTCGCCATACCGCACCTGCCCGCGTACCTGCTCTCCGGCCGTCCCGGCGAACTCGGTGATGCGCTGGCGTGGACCGAGGTTGCCGTCGATCCCGATACCGCCGGCATCCTCGCGGGTACGCTCACGGCCCAGCTGAACCGGGCGGACGCGGAGCCGATCTTCGTGGTCATCGAGGGAAGCGGCGACTTCGAAGGCACCCCCGCCGAGTCCGCCGTCGCGCAGCTCATGAAAGCCGCCCGCCGCAGCCCGCGGACACGGATGCTCGTGGAAACCGACACCGTCACCGCGGGATCGGCGTGGCAGATCTTCAGTGAGCTGAAGACTGCCCGCGCCGGCATCGTCCTGCAGCCGGAAGAGGCTGACGGGGCGAGTATCTTCCGGGTTCAGTTCCCGCGTGCGACGCGGGCGGATTTCCCGGTCGGACGGGGTTTCGCGGTCACCGCGGGCCGGGTTCGACGCGTGCAGGTGGCGGTCTTGTCCCCCGAAAAGGGGACATGATCCGGCTATTTAGTCACGAGATCGCGTCATAAAGTGGAAGGGAAAGCGTCTCATCACGTGAGAACGACCTTCGCGCGGCGCGAGGGTGCAGCAACAACAGAGGGGGAACTCTGATGGCGAACATGAACGTCACCTACGGCGAAATGACCTCACGCGCCGACCAGCTCATCGCCGGTCGCGACGAGATCAACACGACGCTGCAGCGACTCCAGTCGCAGATCAACGCGCTCGTCGCGCAGGGCTTCGTCACCGACCGCTCCTCCGGCGCCTACCAGGAGGCCTACAACAGGTTCACCTCCGGAGCGACCAACACGATCGGTGGTCTCGAGGACCTCGCCGCGTTCCTGCGCACCACCGCGCAGACCCTGCAAGAGGTCGACACGCAGATCGCGTCGCGCGTCGGCCGCTGACCGGGGGCATCATGGCCTTCGGGTTGTTCGCTGACTTCGGTCAGATACACACCGCCGCGAGCCGCCTCGACAGCGGGGCCGGCGCACTATTGGCGCTCACGAGCGTCACCGATACGTCGTGGCTCGGGTCGGCGGCGGTGGGCGGGGCGTTGGCGGATTCCACGCGCCTCCGTTATGCCCGGGCACAGGCCGTCGCGGAGCAACTCGCGGTGACGGCTACGAGCGTGCGCGATGCCGTCACGAACCTCGCTACTGCGGATGCTGCCGCAGCCCAGGCAGTGAGAAGTCGGTGACGCAGTGGACGATGAGCAATCCCGGGGCGGGAAGCCCCGGGGACATCCGCGCGGGCGCGGGGCGACGGCAGACCGACGCGTCGACGGCTCGGGATGCGGCCCACAACACATCACTCGCAGGAACAGTCGCGCGGGCCGGATGGCAGGGATTGGCCGCCGACGCGTTGAACACACGCTCCGCGATGTTCGCTGCGGAGCTCGAAGCCATCGCCGGTCAGGCTGAGGCAGATGCCGGAACACTTCGTCGTTATGCCAACGACGTGGAGACGATCCAGCATCAGCAGAACGCTCTCACCGCCCGACGCGTTCGGCTCTCCAGCACTCTCCGAACGACGCAGCACCGAAGATCACTCGAATCGATCCCGATGGATGACGCAACTCAACGGTCCATCGATCTCAAAGTCAGCGCACTCCATGAGCAGATCGCTGGAATCGATATCCAGCTCGCCGCGCTCGCTCAACAGCGCTCCACCGCCGACAGTGCTGCGATCATGGGGTTGACCAGTGCGTCTTCTCGCGGTGGGCTCGCGTCCTTCCCGGCCGTCAGTACCGGCTCGATCAGTGGCATCCGTCTGCAAGACCTGGCCGGGCTGAGCGAGATCGACCTGGCCACTCTGTTCCGGCTCCACCCGGAACTCACTGAACAGATCCAGGAGACCGCCGGCGGTCCGGGCGCGGTGGCCTCCTGGTGGGCGGCGTTGAGCACGGACCAGAAAGAGAATCTGGTTCTTGGTGCATCAGCACTCATAGGCAACCTTGAAGGCATCACCTACCGCGCCCGCAGTTTCGCCAACAACATCATCCTCGACAGACGGATCGCCGCGGCCGAGAAGGCTGGCGAGCATGAGCGAACAAACCCACCGTGGGCGGACCCGGGCTCTTTGAACGCGCCTGGAGCGTCCCTCGCGGGCATCGGCACGTTGAAGAACATCAAGGACTCCCTGGTATCACCACCAGGTGGCGCCCCCAGGTTCTTGGTGTCGTTGACCGCCGACCATCCACCCCTGGCCGCCGTGTCGATCGGTGACATGGACACCGCCGACAACGTGACCTACGCGATCCCCGGCATGGGCACCAGCGCCACCGGGATGACGGACTGGGCACGATCATCGCAGAATATTGCCGCCGCGCAGGGTCTGGTTGATCCGGATCATTCGCATGCGGTGGTCGCGTGGATCGGGTACAAGACACCGCCGGTTCCGGGTCCGACGGGCGGGTTCGACGTATTCGGATCAGGGTTCGCCCAGACCGGAGCGGTCAAGCTGGATTCGGCGCTTGCCGGGTTCGCTGCGGTACGCCCGGACGCGCAACTCAACATCGTCGCCCATTCGTACGGCACCACGACCGCCGCGACAGCGTTGACGGCACCCGGCACCCACGTCGACACCTTGGTGACGCTCGGCTCTGCCGGGCTACCTGCCGGCGTCGACAAAGCATCCGATATTCATGCGGGTCAGGTGTTCGCCGGTCAAGCCCAAGACGTCATGGCGATCGACCCCGCCCACGGTGACCAATGGGCCTGGACGGGTAGGTTGTCCTGGGAGCACCCCGTCGACCCCATCAGCCCCGGATTCGGCGCCCACGATTTCAGCGTCGCCGGCGGTGGTGGGTTGAACCCCGTCACAGACCACGGTGTGAGCACCCCGGGTGGTACCGGTTACCTTGATCAGAAGACAGAATCGTTGCTGAACGTGGCGTACGCGACGACGGGTCAGGAGTCGAAGATGACAGCGTATGTTCCGCCAGGTCCGACACCGTTCCAGCAAGCACTGATCGATGCGGGGAGTTCGGGTGCGTACTAGATGGGCCGTTACCACCGTGGCCGTAGCGCTGACGACGATGATGCTGTCCGGTTGTACGCAGAGCAAGGGAGAGACGATGACCCCGCATGAGGCACGGGATGCGCTGGTGTCTACGATCACGGACAGCGCGGCGTTACTGAACATCACGGGGTGGGCTGCAACCGGGCCGGAAGGTGGCAATTGCGGGGCGACTGCGGGAACCGATGTGAACTACAACTACGTGTATGGTGCCCCGCAGCCGGGTAGCGACCATAACCATGATGCAGACGCGAAGAAGATCGCCGACTACTGGACATCGCTGGGCATGACGGTGCGCACCGTCATAAACCCTGAAGGAGACCCGGTCGTATACGGGACGGGTGGGCCTGTGGATGGACTTAGATTCGTGACCGCCGCGCCCGGGAACTACTTCTTTGGGGGGACTTCTCTTTGTGTTCCGGGGAACGCGGATGAGTTGCGCCCGGAGCAAAGCGCGGGGTGACGGCTCTGCGTGCAGTGAGCGCCCGTTCCTCGTCGCTCCTTGGATGGGCTCTCTCGGGTGTGACCGTTCTGGTGGCCGGGTTGATGTTGTCCGGGTGCGCCCAGAGCAAGGAACAGACGATGACTCCGCATGAAGCTCGGGACGCGCTGGTGTCCACGATTACGGACAGTGCTGCGTTACTGAACATCACGGGCTGGAAGCCGGATGGGCCGGGGGTCCAGCGATGTGGGGATGGGTCTAGTGCGAACTACACCTATGTGTATGGGGCAGGTTCAACCGGTCGCCGCAACTCGGCGTTCTCTCGCTTGAGCCGCTTGATCTCCACCGCCGCGTCGGTCGTGACACCGGGCCGGTCGCCGGCGTCGACCTGCTGCCGGCGAATCCACGTGCGGATCGTCTCAGGAGAGCCGATGCCGAGCATCCCGGCGACGGCGGTCATCGCGGCGTACTCGCTCGGATAGTCGGGCCGCACCTCGGCGACCATACGGACAGCGCGCTCACGAAGCTCGCGCGGGTACTTACTGGGACTGTCTGAATAACAATGAAGATGTTCTTGACGGCTTCGGCCGGGGCTGACCTGCTGACGGTCCTA
>CANSLE010000083.1 GCA_947647645.1 uncultured Microbacterium sp. | reverse complement strand
GGTGTCCTGCTGCGGGGTGGCGAGGTGGTCGACGGCGTGAAGGTGGCGTTCGGGCGGCGCGCGGCGGCGCGATCAGCTCGTGATCTCGCGCGAGGTCCGGGCCGGCTCGGGGATGTCGACGGCCTGCGCCACCCGCAGCACGACGGCCTCGACGCGGTGACGGCCCGCGTTCAGGCCGGCGCCTCCGCCCGCCTGTGGCTTCCGCCCACGCTGCACGCGGATATCGCCACGGGCCCCCGTGTCGGTGTGGCGGGGGTCGCGGGAACGGCGGCCTTCCCGTGGCGGTTCTGGATCCCCGGCGACCCGACCGTGTCGCCGTTTCGCTGGGGCCGTGGCGCACGTGACCCGGTCGTCACGCCGACACGCCCGGCCGTGCTAGACTGACTCTTCGTCTGCGCGCACTCCAGCACGCAGTTCGTGTCCTCGCGTGTTCGCACGGGGATGCAGACAAGGGATCTTGGGTGGCACCGTCCGGTGTCACGGTACTAAGGAGAATCACTATGGCAGCAGTGTGCCAGGTGACCGGAGCGGTTCCCGGCTTCGGTCACAACATCTCGCACTCGCACCGCCGGACGAAGCGCCGCTTCGACCCGAACGTGCAGAAGAAGACCTACTACGTTCCTTCGCTCGGTCGCAAGATCACGCTGAACGTCTCGGCCAAGGGCATCAAGGTCATTGACGCTCGCGGCATCGAGTCGGTCGTGAAGGACCTCATCGCGAAGGGTGTGAAGCTCTAATGGCGAAGAAGGCTCAGGACGTCCGTCCGATCATCAAGCTCCGGTCGACTGCCGGCACGGGGTACACCTACGTGACGCGTAAGAACCGTCGCAACAACCCCGACCGCATCGTGCTGAAGAAGTACGACCCGGTGATCCGCAAGCACGTCGAATTCCGAGAGGAGCGCTGATCGCATGGCCAAGAAGAGCAAGATCGCGCGCAACAACCAGCGCGAGGAGGTCGTCGCCCGTTACGCCGAGAAGCGTGCCGAGCTGAAGAAGACCCTCGTCGACCCGAACGCGACCGACGAGGCCCGCGAGGCCGCCCGTGTCGGCCTGCAGAAGCTGCCCCGCAACGCGTCGCCCGTGCGCCTGCGTGGCCGCGACGCCATCGACGGTCGCCCCCGCGGCTACCTGTCGAAGTTCGGCATCTCGCGCGTCCGCTTCCGCGACATGGCGCACAAGGGCGAGCTGCCCGGTGTGACCAAGTCGAGCTGGTAAGCACCGACATCGCATCCCGAAGGCCCGGTTCTCCGCACGGAGGCCGGGCCTTCGGCGTGTGCCCGCCGCGGTCACATCAGCCACATCCGTCACCGATCCGGGCCGACACGCCGGTGAAGATGACGTGTGAGGGCCGGAAATCCGCGGATTTCCGGGGATCGTGGGTATATTCGGGGACGGTCCAACCGACCAAACCGGTCGCCTCGCGTCCGGTCCGATCTCACTGAAGGCGGCATCCGCTGCCGTCTGGAGGACAACCCCAATGGCTATCACCAAGACTGAGCTCGTCGCGAGCATCGCCAGCGCCACCGGCGAGAGCCAGGCCACCGTCGGCCGCGTCGTCGACGGCCTGTTCTCGGCTGTCTCCGAGGCCGTCGCCAAGGGCGAGAAGGTCACGATCCCCGGCTTCCTCTCGTTCGAGCAGGTCGCCACCGCCGCCCGTACGGGCCGCAACCCGCAGACGGGCGAGGAGATCAAGATCGCCGCGGGCAAGCGCGTCAAGGTCACCGCGGGCTCGAAGCTCAAGGCCGCCGTCAAGTAAGCACGGTCCTGCGAAGGGGGGATGCCGCTCGGCATCCCCCCTTCTGCGTGCCGTCGGCCCGACCGCCCCGCGTAGGCTGGACGGGTGATTCCGACCCGTGCGCTGCGCCTGGCGGGCCCTGCGATCCTTGTCGCAGCCGCCTTCGTGACCCTCGTGATCGGGCTGCAATATGGCGGCGGCGCCGCGCCTCAGCTGCTGCTTGACCCCGGAATCGTGGTGAGGTGGGGTCTTCCCATGATCACCCTCTCCGTGAACCTGTCGGCCGCGGGCATGCTAGGGGCGCTCGTGGTCGCGTTGTTCGCACTGTCGGCCGGTTCTCGCCCGTTCGACACAGCGCTGGATGTCGCATCTATTTCCGCCGCCCTCTTCACCGTTGCGAGCGGGCTCAATGCCTTCTTCACCTTCCTGAGTGTCATTCCCTCCACCCCGAATGCCGGGGCGGAGTTCGGCGGCCAGCTCGGCCGCTTCCTCGTCCAGACCGACGTCGGGCGCGCCTGGTCGCTCACGACGGTCGCCGGCGCGGCGCTGACGGTGCTCACCTTCGCGGTGCGGGGGTGGACCTCGACGCTCGTCGTCGCGATCCTCGCCGTCGCGAGCCTCGTCCCCATGGCGACGCAGGGGCACTCCGGCGACGAGGCCGGTCACAACGTCGCGGTCTCCGCGCTCGCACTGCACATCATCGCCGCGGCCGTCTGGCTCGGCGGGCTGCTTCTGCTCGTCGTGCTGCGACCGACGCTCGCGATCGGCGAGCTCGGCGTCGTCCTCTCCCGGTACTCGAGTCTCGCCCTGGTCGCGTTCATCGTCGTCTCCCTGTCGGGCATCGCCCGTGCGGCCGTCGGCGTCGTCGAGCCGAGGTACCTCCTGTCGCCCTACGGCGCCCTGCTGGGGGTGAAAGTCGTCGCGCTGCTGCTGATGGGCGCCCTCGGCGCCCGCTACCGTAGCGGTCTCATCAGTCGCATCGGCCGTACGGATACCGCGTCGAGGGATGCGGCGTCGCGCCGGTTCTGGGGGCTCGTCACGCTCGAGCTCGTCTTCATGGGCGTCGCGAGCGGCGCCGCCGTCGCGCTGGCGCGCACGCCCCCGCCGGTCGATACGCGTCTCCCGGACGTGAAGACACCCGCGGAGATCCTGACCGGCACGCCCTTGCCGCCCGAGCTCACCATCGCGCGCTGGTTCACGCAGTGGGACGTCGACATCCTGTGGGTGTTCGCGGTCGGTTTCGGCCTGTTCTTCTACCTCGCCGGCGTCTGGCGTCTGCGCCGCCGCGGGGACCGCTGGCCGATCTACCGCACGATCCTCTGGGTGCTGGGCCTGCTGTCGCTGTTCTGGGTCACCAGCGGACCGATCAACGCGTACCAGGACTACCTGTTCAGCATGCACATGATGGGCCACATGCTGCTGACGATGGCCATCCCGATGATGCTCGTGTTCGGAGCTCCGGTGAGCCTGGCGTCGCGGGCCATCGCCAAGCGCGACGACGGCACGCGTGGCGGCCGCGAGTGGATCCTCTGGGCCGTGCACACCCCGTTCTCGCGTGTCGTCACCCACCCGCTGTTCGCCGCCGCGATGTTCATCGGCTCGCTGTGGGCGTTCTACTACACCGACCTCTTCCGCTGGTCGCTCTACAACCACATCGGTCACGAGTGGATGGTCACGCACTTCCTCCTCTCGGGCTACCTGTTCGTGCAGTCGCTCGTCGGCATCGATCCCGTGCCGCTGCGCTACCCGTACCCGTTCCGGCTGCTGACGCTCATCGGCGTCATGGCGATGCACGCCTTCTTCGGCATCGCGATCATGATGTCGACCGGGTTGTTCGTCGCGGAGTGGTTCGGCTCGATGGGCCGCACCTGGGGAGAGCTCCCCCTCGTCGACCAGTACACCGGCGGCGGGATCGCCTGGTCGATCGGTGAGATCCCGACCCTGATCCTCGCCATCACGGTGGCCATCCAGTGGAGCCGTTCCGACGAGCGCACGCAGCGCCGCAGCGATCGCCATGCCGATCGCACCGGGGATGCCGAGCTCGAGGCGTACAACGCGAAGCTCGCCGACCTCGCCGCGCGCGACGCACGCGTCGGACGCTGAGGAGCCCGCCGCCGTCAGCTCGCGGGCTCGACGTGGATCGATGCCGTCCCGTCGGGGAGTATCGTGATCGTCCCGCCCACCCGGAACGGCACATCCTCGTCGACGTGGCGCACCGTGCCGTCGAAGATCGACTTGATGTCGACGACGACGTGGGCCACGGCATCCGCGGGCCTGATCGCCCAGCCGGCGCCGTTGGGCTCGAGCGCGATGGTCGGCTGCGTCACCATCGACCAGACCGGCGGCTCGAGAATGCGGTTGCGCACCTGCAGCCCGAACGGGCAGCCCGTCGGCTGCAGCACCTGTTGCGTCGTGCACGTGGACAGGAACGACTCGACGCGCTCCTGAACCACCTCGACGAACTTCGCGGTCGGCTGCGTCTGGATGCTCACCGGCACCTGCGCCTGCGGCGAGTCGGAGAGGACGGCGACCCCCGCGCTCGCCGAGACCGGCGTGTCGACCGAGATCGAGTAGAGACCGGGGGAGAAGACGAGCAGGGCGACGGGCTGCAGCGGATCGGCCTTCTCGCGGTCGCGCGAGACCTGGCGGGTGTCCAGCGTGAAGCCGTTCACGGAGAACGCGGTGGCACCCCTCAGCGTGAGGTCGATGACCGCGAGCGGGCTCTGCGCGAATCTCCAGGTGGGCGCGAGCCCCACCCACCCCGCGCGCTCGACCCGGAACGTCGAGGTCCCGCGGTGGGCTCCGGCCTGATAGGTCACCGTCACGACCGCGACGCCGTCGTCGTCCCGCTCGCCGAGCACCTGGATGCCGGTCAGCGGGGCGAGGGCGGCACGTCGCAGCAGGGCCTCGCTCGCATCGGTCGGCAGGCCCGACTTCGTGAGCTCGGTCGAGTCGACGGGGACCCCGGGAAGGGCGAGTGCCTCGGGAACGCGTCCCTGGCTGAGCAAGTCGAGATAGCGGGTGACGAACGCGCCGGGGCTGTACAGGTCGCGGTAGACGGTGACCGTCGCTGCCCCGATCGCGCCCAGCAGGAGCACGCCGACCACGGCCAGGGCTGTCAGATCGACCGCGAGTCCGCGACGGGAGCGGCGGCCGGCGGATCGGCGCGGCGCGGTATCCCCGTCGGCCTGCACCGCGCGCTCGTCCACACCCACCACCCCCTCCACAGGTCCAGTCTAGGAAACGGAAGCTGATGGCTAGCATGGATCCGGTGAGCATCCCCGCCCTCTCCGCCGAGCAGGAGGAGCTCTTCCGTCTGATCGAGCAGACCCGCGAGCACGTCTTCGTCACCGGTCGAGCCGGTACCGGCAAGTCCACTCTGCTGCAGCATCTGGCCTGGAACACCGAGAAGCAGATCGCCGTCTGCGCTCCCACGGGCGTCGCGGCGCTGAACGTCGAAGGCCAGACGATCCACTCTCTCTTCCGGCTGCCGATCGGGCTCATCGCGGACAGCGAGCTCGAGCAGTCAGAGCCGGCTCGACGCGTGTTGAAGGCGATCGACACCCTCGTGATCGACGAGGTCTCGATGGTCAACGCCGACCTCATGGACGCCATCGACCGCTCGCTCCGCCAGGCGCGGGGACGTCGGTCCGAACCGTTCGGTGGCGTGCAGATCGTGATGTTCGGCGACCCCTACCAGCTGTCACCGGTGCCGCCGCGCGGCGATGAGCTGCGCTACATCCAGGACCACTACCGCTCGTTCTGGTTCTTCGACGCGCAGGTCTGGGCCGGACCGTCGGCCGACGGGTCCTCCATCCGCACCGACGGTCTGCTCGACCTCGGACGGGTCGGGGCGCCGCTGCACATCCGCGAACTGCGGGAGATCCACCGGCAGGCCGACGACGGCTTCAAGGCGATGCTCAACGCCGTGCGCTACGGCGTCGTGACCGCGGAGATCGCCGGGAAGCTCAACGCCGCGGGCGCGCGTCCCGTGCCCGAACCGATCGACGGCGAGCCGCCGATCATCACCCTCGCCACCCGCAACGACATCGTCTCCCGCATCAACCAGCGCCACCTCGACGCGTTGGCCGGCCCGGTGCAGACCGCACGTGCCGACATCAGCGGCGACTTCGGCCGCGGGGAGGCCTCCTACCCGGCCGATACGGAGCTGCAGCTGAAGGTCGGCGCCCAGGTGATGTTCCTGCGCAACGACGTCGGCGGACGCGGCGACGGTCCGCGCTGGGTGAACGGATCGATCGGCACCGTGACCCGGATCGCGGGAGGGACGGTGCGCGTCGAGATCGACGGCGAGGAGGTCGACGTCGAGCCGGCCGTCTGGGAACGGTTCCGCTATGCGTACGATCCCGGCTCGCGCAAGCTCTCGCGCGACATCGTCGCCGAGTTCACGCAGTTCCCGTTGCGTCTGGCGTGGGCGGTGACGATCCACAAGTCCCAGGGCAAGACCTACGACCGTGCCGTCATCGACCTCGGCTCGGGAGCGTTCGCTCCGGGACAGACCTACGTCGCGCTCTCGCGACTGACATCGCTCGACGGGCTGTACCTGTCGCGGCCGCTGCGCCCGAGCGACATCCTCGTGGATGCCGACGTCCGCCGCTTCATGGCCGGAGTCCGCGCCGCCGGCTTCTGACCGCGTCCTCCGCACGCGGACGGATCAGGCGGTGGCGGATGCCGCGGACGCCTTCGCGTCGGCGAGGTCGACGAAGAGGTCGGTGTTGAACTGGTAGGCCGCAAGCACCTCGTCGATCACGCGCTCGCGTTCCGCGGCATCCCACGCGACCGCGTCGAGCTGCTCGCGGTAGACGTCCTTGAA
Source organism: uncultured Microbacterium sp. (assembly GCA_947647645.1). Lineage (GTDB taxonomy): Bacteria > Actinomycetota > Actinomycetes > Actinomycetales > Microbacteriaceae > Microbacterium. Next base: position 2,231 of record CANSLE010000083.1, on the reverse strand, counting down.
CGCGGCAGGGTCGGCGATCTGGTCGAAGAGGTAGAAGCCGATGCCGTTGGTCTCGAAGCCGAACTGGCGGGCCATGAGCTTGCCGATGAACAGGCCGCCGGACAGGTCGCCGAGATAGCGCGTGTAGTGGTGCGCCACGAAACCGCCCGGCCAGCTCGCGCCGACCTCGCGGATCCGTGCCACGTAGCGGCGCGTCGTCGGTAACGGCTCGATGCGGCTGCGCCAGTCCTCGCCGATGAGGAAGGCGAGGTCCGCCTCGATCGCGGGCAGGCGCGTGAGTTTGTCGCTGATGAAGGGCGCGGCCGTGGGGTCGTCGCGCATCGCGTCGGCCGCGCCCTCGAGGGCCTCGTAGATGAACCAGTGCTGGGCGACGAGCGCCACGTAGTCATCGCGCGTGCCGCGGCCCCGCATGAGGTCGTCCATGAACCCGGCATGCTCGCTGCCGGAGTGGGCGGTGCGCGAACGCTCGCGGAGGGCGGTGGAGAACGAAATCGGCTCGGTCACAACCGTCAGTCTAGGTGAAACTAAGGCTCACCTAAACTGAAGGTTGCCTGCAAATCTCACGAGTGCGGTCGCGGCGTGATCCCGAGGCGCGCGCACGCCTCGTCGTAGAGCGCGACGATCTCGCGGCGCACCTCGCGCCGCTCGCTGATCTCGCCGCCCGGCCAGGGGATGCGGATGACGTCGTCGGTCCCGTCGGCCAGGCTGACGCGCCACTGTCCCGCGGCGCCGTCGAAGGCGATCATCTCGGAGGCCACCACGTCGGCCAGCGGGGAGAAGGCGCGGGCGATGAGGAGGTTGTCGTCGGAGTGGTCGTCGTTCATGTGACCCCGCACGCCGGCCAGGGTGTCGTCATCGAAGGTGTGCGCCATGGCACCACCTTAGAACGGGCGATGGATGCCGATCGAGGAATCTGCCGTCGTCATCGGCGGGCGGAAACGTCACGGGAGTGTCACGGCGTCAGGAGCGGCACGCATCGTGTTCTACGCTGAAAGGACTGATCAGGGGGTGAGGATGCGGGGTCTTCGTCGATCGCGACGTCTCGCGGCGGTAGCCGGCACGATCGCGGTGGCGATCGCACTCGCCGCCTGCACGTCGAGCGACGCCGTCTCGTTGCCGTTGCCCGAGCAGGTGGATGCCACGCTCTCCGCCGATGTGCAGGGGCAGCTGCAGACGGCGGTGGAGCGTGCGATGGCCGCCGCCGGCGCCTCGGGTGCCGTCGTCGACGTTCGCGTGCCCTGGTCCGGTCAGTGGCGAGCCGGCCTCGGCACCATCGCCCCCGGCGGCGCCGCCGTCGGCGCCACGATGACCTTTCACGCGGGCGCCGTCACCCGCTCGATGACCTGCGACGTCCTGTACGGGCTGGTGCATGACCGCAGGGTGTCCCTCGATGACACCGTGGGCACGTACGTGACGGGCCTCGGCGGTCAGGAGAACGTGACCCTCGGGCAGCTCTGCGACTCGACGGCGGGCATCGCGCCGTACGCGGCGATGATCGACGGACGGGCCCGGGCGACTCCGGGCCGGCAGTGGAATCCGCGGGAGTTGCTCGGGTTCGGGATGTCGCGCGGATCCACCGCACAACCGGGAACGGTGTTCGCCGACTCCGACACCGGCTACGTCCTGCTCGGGTTCGCCTTGCAGCGGGCCACGGGCAAGAGCGTGCCGCAGCTGTACCAGCAGTACGTGTTCGGACCGAACGGCATGGGCGGAAGCTCGATCTCCAACGGCAGCACCGCCGATCTCGGCGGCTTGTGGACGGGCACCGCGCAAGACGGGACCCCGGCATGCAGCGCGCCCACGCCCGTCGTCGGGCTGTCGCCCAGCGCCGGGTTCACGGCATCCGGAGCCATCTCGGATCTCGCCGACCTCAGCCGGTACATCCAGGCCGTCGCGCTCGGACTGCGTCCCTACGACGCGGCGGGTCGGTTCGACAACCCGTTGCCCGCCGTCGCGAACGGTCCCTCCTGGTTCACCGCTCGTGGTGGCGTCTACCAGGCCGGGAGCCTCATCGGACAGTACGGGTCGGTGCCGGGCGCGCTCACGGCCGCCTTCGCGGACCGCAACACGGGAATGAGCGTCGTGGTGAGCCTCAACAACTCGCGCGCCTCCGCCGACCTCGTGCGCAGCCTCGCATGGGAGCTCGCCGCCATCGCTTCGAAGGCGCCGGCCGCTTCGGGCCGGACCGCTCCGCAGGCGGGGCTCCCGTGGACCGCCGCGGACATGGCCGC
>CANSLE010000082.1 GCA_947647645.1 uncultured Microbacterium sp. | reverse complement strand
TGAGCTGCGCGTCCGACCCGGACGTCGCCCGCTGCAGCGCATTCCACGCCGTCTCCAGCCACTGCGCCGCCAGAGCGGACCGGTCGTCGTCGGCCGCGAAGTGCGCGATCGTGAAGGCCGCGCGGGCGGCGGCCTCGGTCAACAGCGCCGCATCGGTCTCCGACGGCGCGTGCCGCGCGACGATTCCGACGTAGTGCCGAGCGGGCAGGATGCCGTCGCGCACCGCGTTCCAGAGGGCGGCCCAGACGACGGCCCGCGCGAGAGCGTCGTCGATCGTCGAGAGGCCGCGCGCGACGGCATCCGTCGACGCGTCGTCCAGCCGGACCTTCGCGTACGTCCGGTCGTCGTCGTTGGGGACGATGAGAACCACGTCGTCGAGAGCCGCGTCGGTGAGCGCGGTGCGCTCGGCGGCGATGTCGGTCGCCAGGCCGCCGCGGCGGACGAGACGACCGTCGACCTCGGCGTACAGTCCGACGGTCACCCGGTCGGGGCGGATCGTGGACACCGCCACCTCGAGGCCGTCGGCGGTGCGCTCGGCGCGCAGCTCGGTCACGCCGGTCGTCTGCAGCCACGCCGCGCTCCAGGCGCGCAGGTCGCGGCCGGACGCCTGTTCGAGGGCGTCGAGCAGGTCGGGCAGGGTGGTGCTGCCGTACGCATGGTCGGCGAAGTACCGTTGCGCGCCGCGGAAGAAGGCGTCCTCGCCGACGAAGCCGACGAGCTGCTTGAGCACGGAGGCGCCCTTGGCGTAGGTGATGCCGTCGAAGTTGAGCTTCGCGGCCTCGAGGTCGGGGATGTCCGCGACGATCGGATGCGTCGTCGGTAGCTGGTCCTGGGTGTAGGCCCAGCCCTTGCGTCGCGTGGCGAAGCTGACCCAGGCATCCGGGAATCCGCCGACTGCGGCCGCGGCATGCGTGCCCATGTAGTCGGCGAACGACTCCTTCAGCCAGAGATCGTCCCACCACCGCATCGTCGCGAGGTCGCCGAACCACATGTGGGCCATCTCGTGCAGGATCGTGTTCGCCCGGGCCTCGTGCTGCGCGGCGGTGGACGCGCCGCGGAACACGTAGGCCTCGGTGAAGGTCACCAGGCCCGGATTCTCCATGGCGCCCAGGTTGTACTCCGGCACGAAGATCTGGTCGTACGTGCCCCAGGGGTACGGGAAGTCGAACGCCTCCTCGAAGAACGTCAGTCCCCGCCGTGTGATGTCCAGGATCTCCTCGGCATCCAGATGAGGAGCGAGGGAGGCGCGGCACAGCACTCCGAGAGGGATCTCGCCGGCAGCGCCGTGGTGCGTGCCGTCGACGCGGTGATACGGACCTGCCGCGACCGCGGTGATGTAGCTCGACAGCGGCAGTGTCTCGGCGAACCGGGTGCGCACTCCCCCGTCGACGGGCTCGCGGCCGGTCTCGGCGCCGTTGGAGAGCACCTGCCAGCCGGCGGGAGCGGTGACCGTGAAGCGCCACCGCGCCTTCATGTCGGGCTGCTCGAAGCAGGGGTACACGCGCCGGCAGTCGGCTGGCTCGTACTGGGTGTACAGGTAGGTCTCGTCGTCGACGGGGTCGCGGAAGCGATGCAGGCCCTCGCCCGACGTGCTGTAGCGCCCGGTGGCGACGATCGTGACGGTGTTCGTCGCGGCGGCTGCGGTGCGCAGCCCGGTGAGGCTCACGCGTGCGCCGTCCCAGTGGACTCTCTGCTCGACGCCGTTGACGACGACCGTGTCGACGGCTGCGCCGATGAAGTCGATCCACGTCTCCTCCGCTTCGGCGGCGAAGGTGAGGGTCGCGCGTGTGCGGAAGGTGCTCTCAGCGGCATCCGGGGCCGAGCGGAGGTCGAGATCGATGTCGACGGTGTCCAGGTGGATGACCGCGGCGCGTGCCGCCGTCTCTTCGCGCGTGAGGTTGGCGGAGCTCATCCCTCCATGCTGTCACGGGGCGAGCTGTGCTAATTTTCGAACATGTTCACTTATGAGGAACCGGCGATGTCGAAGAGCGAACGGACGCGGGCGCGGCTGCGCGAGATCGCACTGAGGTCGTTCCGCGACCGGGGCTACGACGCCACCACGATGCGTCTGATCGCGCAGGAGGCCGGCGTCTCGGTCGGCAACGCCTACTACCACTTCGCCACCAAGAACGACCTGGTCCAGGAGTTGTACCTCGACGTGCAGCGCGGACACCGCGAGGCCGCCGCGCCCGGTCTCGCCGATGCGGACGACCTCGTCGACCGCATCGCGATCGTCTATCGCACGGGGCTCGATCAGCTCACCGCCTACCACGAGCACGCGGCCGAGTTCCTCTCCGCCGCCGTCTCGCCGCGCTCGGAAATCAACCCGCTCGCCGAGGCCTCCAGCGATGCGCGCGCCATCACCGAAGGCCTGTTCGCGGAGGCGGTGCAGGGCGCCCGCTCGGGCGCGGTGCCGGCAGAGCTCGCCCGTTCGCTGCCGACGGCGCTCTTCCTGGGGCATCTCCTCCTCGCGCTGTTCTGGGTCTACGACCGCTCCGAGGGGCAGGAGCGCACGCGGCGACTGCTCGATCGCGGACTCGCGCTGCTGCGGACCACCCTGCCCCTGGCGCGGCTGCCGCTGGTGCGCGGCGTGGTCCGCGATCTGCTCGAGCTCATCGCGGAGGCGGGGCGGTGAGCGCACCAGCGGGACCGGGAGCGTTCACGCGCCACCGGCTCCGGCGCGGTGCGCTGCACGCGTGGCTCGGTTTCGTCGCGCTGCTCGTGATCGCTGCTGTCGTGTGGATGCTGGCGGTCAGCGCTGCGCGGTTCGACCCGTTGACCGTCGGCGCGGCGGTATACGCCGCCGGTTGATTCGCCGTCCTCGGTGGGCTCATCTCGCTGGTCGTGACGATCGTCGGACTTCCCGTCGCCGCCCTGATCGGCGAGGCGCTTCGCGGCGTGTGTCGCCGTTGGGTCCACCTCAGTGCGTTCGCGGTTTTCGGCATCGCCATCGGTGCGGCAGTGATCGGCTTGTTTGTCGCGATGTCGAGAGCGGTGACGCTCGATCCGACGATGGTCACGGTAGTGCTCTCGCTCTGCGCGGGCGCAACGGTCTACGGTCGGTGGCGGGGAGCGCGGACACCGAAGCGTCGCGCCCTCGCGATCGACGAGGAGGACCGCCTGCTCCTCGGTGAGTGAGCGGCCTCAGCCGCGACCGTCGCCGTGCTCGGCGTGCTCGGAGCTGCCCGCCCCGCCCTGCACGGTCCAGATGGCGCCCGTGTCGCTGGATGGCCGTGCCACGGGGATCCGGGTGCCGAGTACCTGTGACACGACGTCCTGCGCGATCTTCGCCGCCGACAGGCCGGCATCCTCGAGGACCTGCTCCCGTGTGGCGTGGTTGATGAACGCGTCCGGCAGTCCGAGCTCGTCGACGGCCGTGTCGACGCCCGCCTCGCGCAGCACCTGACGCACCCGCGTGCCGACGCCGCCGACGCGGATGCCGTCCTCGATGGTGATCACAAGACGGTGGGATGCCGCGAGCGTCACGATCGACGGCTGCACGGGCACCACCCAGCGCGGGTCCACCACGGTCGCCCCGATGCCCTGCGCGCGAAGACGCGTCGCCACCTCCACAGCGAGCTGCGTCATCGGCCCGATGCCCACGAGCAGCACGTCCTCCGCGCCGTCGCGCCAGAGCACATCGACGCCGTCGGGCAGGCGCTCGATCGCCGGCTGGTCGGCCGCGACCGCGCCCTTGGGGAACCGGACGACGGTCGGGGCGTCCCCGACGGCGATCGCCTCGTCGAACTCCTCGCGCAGGCGCGCCTCGTCGCGCGGCGCGGCGATGCGGATGCCGGGGACGAGCTGGAGCATCGCAAGGTCCCAGACCCCGTGGTGACTGGGACCGTCCGGCCCGGTGACGCCGGAGCGGTCGAGCACGAACGTGACGCCGGCGCGGTGCAGCGCGACATCCATGAGCACCTGATCGAACGCGCGGTTCATGAACGTCGCATAGATCGCGACCACGGGGTGAAGCCCGCCGAAGGCGAGGCCGGCGGCCGACGCGACCGCGTGCTGCTCGGCGATGCCGACGTCGAAGACCCGGTCCGGGAACCGCTGGGCGAAGGGCTGCAGCCCCGTCGGGCGCAGCATGGCGGCGGTGATGGCGATGACGTCGTCACGGCGCTCGCCCGCGTGGACGAGTGCGTCGGCGAAGACATCGGTCCAGGCCACGGCATCCGACGAGCCGAGCGGAGCCCCCGTCACCGGATCGATCTTGCCCACTGCGTGGAACTGGTCGGCTTCGTCGTTGCGAGCAGGCTCGTAGCCGCGGCCCTTCTCCGTGATGACGTGGACGATGACCGGGCCTCCGTACTCCTTGGCGAGCTGGAGCGTCTCCTGGAGTGCGACGAGGTCGTGGCCGTCGATCGGGCCGAGGTACTTGATGTCCAGGTTCGAGTACAGCGCGTCGTTGTTCGAGAACCGGGAGAGGAAGCCGCGCGTGCCGCCGCGGACGCCGCGGTAGACGGCGCGACCCATCGGGCCGAGCTTGCGGAAGAAGGATGCCGAGGTCTTGCGGAGGCTCTCGTAGCTCTCCGTCGTCCGCACGCGGTTCAGGTACCGCGCCATCCCGCCGATGGTCGGCGCGTACGAGCGACCGTTGTCGTTCACGACGATGACGAGGTTGCGGTCGTTGTCGTCGGAGATGTTGTTGAGGGCCTCCCACGTCATGCCGCCGGTGAGGGCACCGTCTCCGACGACGGCCACGACGTGGTGGTCCTTGCGGCCGGTGCGCGCCAGTGCGCGCGAGATCCCGTCGGCCCAGCTGAGGGAGCTGGACGCGTGCGAGGACTCGACGACGTCGTGAACGCTCTCGGAGCGCTGCGGGTATCCCGCGAGCCCTCCGCGTGAGCGAAGGTCCCGGAAGTCCTGGCGACCGGTGAGCAGCTTGTGCACGTAGGACTGGTGTCCGGTGTCGAACACGAAGGGGTCGTTGGGTGAGTCGAACACGCGGTGCAGGGCGATCGTCAGCTCGACGACGCCGAGGTTCGGACCGAGGTGCCCGCCGGTGCGGGCCACGTTCTCGACGAGGAAGTCGCGGATATCCTGCGCGAGCTGCGTGAGCTGCTCCGCCGACAGGGAGTCGAGGTCCCGCGGACCGGTGATCGAAGCGAGCAGACTCATCCCTCGATTCTACGTCGCGCACAGGCGAACGCCCCGGCATCCGCGCCCCGTTGCGGGACCGATGCCGGGGCGTTATACACCGCCGTCAGACGAGCGAGCGCAGCACGTACTGCAGGATGCCGCCGTTGCGGTAGTAGTCCGCCTCACCGGGCGTGTCGATGCGCACCTTGGCGTCGAAGACGACCGTCTCCTTGCCCTCGGGCGAGAACTCGCTCGGGGCGGCGGTGACCTTCACGGTCTTCGGCGTGACGCCGTCGTTGAGCTGCTCGAGCCCCTCGATCGACACGATCTCGGTGCCGTCGAGGCCCAGCGACTTCCAGCTCTGGCCCTCGGGGAACTGCAGCGGCACGACGCCCATGCCGATGAGGTTCGAGCGGTGGATGCGCTCGAAGCTCTCCGTGATGACGGCCTTCACGCCGAGCAGCGAGGTGCCCTTGGCCGCCCAGTCGCGCGACGAGCCGGAGCCGTACTCCTTGCCGCCGAACACGACGAGCGGCGTGCCTTCGGCGCGGTAGTTCTCGCACGCGTCGAAGATGTACGACTGCGGGCCGTCCTCCTGAGTGAAGTCCCGGGTGAAGCCGCCCTCGACGACCTGACCGTCGTTGACAGCGGCGACCAGCTCGTTCTTCAGGCGGATGTTCGCGAACGTGCCGCGGATCATGACCTCGTGGTTGCCACGGCGCGAGCCGTAGGAGTTGAAGTCCTTCTGCGCGACGCCGTGCTCGGTGAGGTACTGCGCCGCGGGCGTGCCGGCCTTGATGTTGCCGGCCGGCGAGATGTGGTCGGTCGTGACCGAGTCTCCGAGCGTGGCCATGACGCGGGCGCCCTGGATGTCGCTCACCGGGGTGAGGTCCATCGACATGCCCTCGAAGTACGGTGCCTTGCGGACGTAGGTGGAGTCGGCATCCCACTCGAAGATGGGACCCTCGGGGGTCGGCAGGCTGGTCCAGCGCTCGTCGCCGTCGAAGACCGTTGCGTACTGCTTGATGAACTGATCGCGTGAGATGGAGGAGTCGATGACCTCCTGGACCTCCTCCGGGGAGGGCCAGATGTCCTTGAGGAAGACATCGTTGCCGTCCGCGTCGGTACCGAGGGCGTCGGTCTCGAAGTCGAAGTGCATCGATCCGGCGAGGGCATAGGCGACGACCAGCGGCGGCGAGGCGAGGTAGTTCATCTTCACGTCGGGGCTGATCCGGCCCTCGAAGTTGCGGTTGCCCGAGAGGACCGCCGTGACGGCGAGGTCGTTCTCGTTGATCGCCGCCGAGACCTCTTCGATGAGCGGTCCGGAGTTGCCGATGCAGATCGTGCAGCCGTAGCCCACCGTGTAGAAGCCGAGACCCTCGAGGTCCTTGTCGAGGCCGGACTTCTCGTAGTAGTCGGTGACCACCTTCGAGCCGGGGCCGAGGGTCGTCTTCACCCACGGCTTCTGCTTCAGGCCCCTGTTGCGCGCCTTGCGGGCGAGCAGGCCCGCGGCGATCATCACCGACGGGTTCGACGTGTTGGTGCACGACGTGATCGCGGCGAGCGTCACGGCGCCGTTGTCGAGGAGGTACGAGTCGCCCGCGGGCGAGGTGACCGGCACCGGGTTGGATGCCGCGGCCGGCGCACCGCTGGAGATGTGGACATCGCGCGTCTCGGGCTCCTCCTCGCCGGGGGTGGAGCCGGGGTCGGATGCCGGGAACGAGTGCTTCGAGTCGAGGTCGACGATCGAGTTGGAGACCGACGGCGTCGTGTAGTTGACGATGTCCTTCTCGAACTGGGTCTTCGCCTCGCTGAGCAGGATGCGGTCCTGAGGACGTTTCGGGCCGGCGATCGACGGCACGACGGTGGAGAGGTCGAGCTCCATGTACTCGCTGAAGACCGGCTCGCTGTCGGCGTCGTGCCAGAGCTTCTGCTCCTTGGCGTACGCCTCGACCAGTGCCACCGCGTGCTCGTCGCGGCCCGTGAGACGCAGGTAGTCCAGGGTGACGTCGTCGATGGGGAAGATCGCCGCGGTCGAGCCGAACTCGGGGCTCATGTTGCCGATGGTGGCGCGGTTGGCGAGCGGGACGGAGGCCACGCCGGCGCCGTAGAACTCGACGAACTTGCCGACGACCCCGTGCTTGCGGAGCATGTCGGTGATCGTGAGCACCACGTCGGTCGCGGTCACGCCCGCCGGGATGTCGCCGGTCAGCTTGAAGCCGACGACGCGCGGGATCAGCATCGAGACGGACTGGCCGAGCATCGCGGCCTCGGCCTCGATGCCGCCGACGCCCCAGCCGAGCACGCCGAGGCCGTTGACCATCGTGGTGTGCGAGTCGGTGCCGACGCAGGTGTCGGGGTACGCGCGCAGCACGCCGTCGCGGCCGACGCGGTCGTAGATGACCTTGGCCAGGTGCTCGATGTTGACCTGGTGGACGATACCGGTGCCCGGCGGGACGACCTTGAAGTCGTCGAATGCGGTCTGTCCCCAGCGCAGGAACTGGTAGCGCTCGCCATTGCGCTCGTACTCGATCTCGACGTTGCGCTCGAGGGCGTTCTCGGTGCCGAAGAGGTCGGCGATCACCGAGTGGTCGATGACCATCTCGGCGGGCGAGAGCGGGTTGATCTTGCCCGGGTCGCCACCGAGGGCGGTGACGGCCTCGCGCATGGTGGCGAGGTCGACGATGCAGGGCACGCCGGTGAAGTCCTGCATCACGACGCGCGCGGGCGTGAACTGGATCTCGGTGTCGGGCTCGGCGTCGGCATCCCAGTTGCCGAGGGCCTCGATCTGGGATTTGGTGACGTTCGCGCCGTCCTCGGTGCGCAGGAGGTTCTCCAGCAGCACCTTGAGGCTGAACGGGAGCTTCTCGTAGCCGGCGACGGTGTCGATCCGATAGATCTCGTAGTCGGTCCCACCGACTGTGAGGGTGCTCTTGGCTCCGAAGCTGTCAACAGTGGACACGTCTGCTCTCCTTCGTTGGGAGTTCCTGAGGCCGCGGGCTCAGTCGTCGGCGGGTGCAGGTTTCGGCGTGACGGCCGTCGCCTGAATCTCCATCATCCCCGCCGTCGCGGCGGCGGGCTAGTGAGGCTGTCCTTACTCGCGCCGGCCGCCGAGAGCGGATGGCGAGAGCAGGAATTTATCTCGATGTCAAGATAAATCTATCACGCCGCGGTGGTCGAATCGGCGTCCGACCGGCGCGGATAGACGGCGCGCACAGCAAGCCAGGTGACCGCGACCAGCGGTGCGAACAGCGGCAGGCCCATCACCAGCTTCAGGGTGGCGAGGGTCGTCACATCGTTGGCGAAGTAGAAGGGCAGCTGCACCGCGAGGCGCGCGTAGAACAACGCCGCCCAAGAGATGGCGAGCCAGAAGAAGACCCGACGCTTGCGGCTGTCCGTGCGCCACGCGGTGCCTTCATTCATGAGGAACCCGACGGCCAGCCCGATCAACGACCAGCCGATGAGTGCGGAGACGAGGAAGGCGGTGCCGTAGGCCGCGTTGGTGATCAGGCCAGGCACGAAGTTGTCCTGCGCCCGACCCGTCCACAGAGCGAGAGCGGCGGCGGCGGCAGTGGCGACGAGGCCGCCCAGCGCGGCGCTCACCGGGGAGCGTTGCATGAGCCGGATGACGGTGAACACGGCGGCGGCACCGACCGAGATCACCAGCGAGAGCACGAGGTTCTGGCTCAGCGTGAAGAGGATGACGAAGGCCAGTCCGGGCAGCACGCTCTCCAGCACGCCGCGCCAGCCGCCCATCGCGGCCCACACGACG
>CANSLE010000081.1 GCA_947647645.1 uncultured Microbacterium sp. | reverse complement strand
CCCCCCCCCCCCCCCGCTTCACAGTCTCGCCCCCCCGCAACACCCCCCCCCCCCCGCCCCCCCCCCCCGCGCTCGCCGCGGGCGGGCGACGCCGCTCGAAAACGGAGAGAGCCATGCTCAGCTTCATCCTCAGGAGAATCGCCTCCGGCGTCGTCCTCGTCGTCGTCATCTCCTTCCTCGCCTACGTGCTGCTCTACGCGGCCGGCGGCGACATCGCCCGCCGCATCCTCGGCGAGACCGCCACCGCGGAGACGGTCGCCAAGAAGACGGAGGAGTTGGGCCTGAACCGGCCCCTCCTCGTCCAGTACGGCGACTGGCTGACCTCGGCGCTGACGGGCGACCTCGGCCGCAGCTGGTTCAGCGGCGAGCTCGTCAGCGTCAGCGTCACCGGTCGCGTCGGGGTCACGCTCTCGATCGTGATCGGCGCGACGCTCGTCTCCGCCGTCCTGTCCGTCGTGCTCGGTGTGCTGGCGGCCCGCCGCGGCGGCTGGATCGACGGGCTCGTCCAGTTCGTCTCCCTGATCGGCTTCGCGATCCCCGGCTTCCTGATCGCGCTCGGCCTCGTGCTCGTGTTCGCGATCGAGCTGCACTGGTTCAAGGCGACCGGCTTCGTCCCGCTGACCACCTCGTTCAGCGGCTGGCTGGCCTCCGTGACGCTTCCGATCATCGCCCTGTCGCTCGGGGCCATCGCCACGGTCGCCCAGCAGGTGCGCGGTTCGGTCATCGATGCGATGTCGCGCGACTACGTGCGCACACTCCGCTCGCGCGGGCTCTCCAGCGGCTCCGTCGTGTACAGGCACGTGCTGCGCAACGCGGGCGGGCCCGCGCTCGCGGTGCTCGCCGTGCAGTTCATCGGCCTGCTCGGCGGCGCCGTCATCGTCGAGCAGGTCTTCGCCATCCCCGGCATGGGCCAGCTGACCGTCAAGGCGACGACGCAGGGCGACATCCCCGCCGTGATGGGCCTCGTGATCGTCTTCGCGATCATCGTCGTCGTCGTCAACCTCCTGATCGATCTCGCTCAGGCCGCTCTCAACCCGAAGGTGCGTCTGTCATGACCGCTGTCGACGTTCCCCCCGCTGTCCCCATCGCCCCCGTGCGCGTCTCGCTGATGCGACGGCTGCTGCGCCGCCCGCTCGGCCTCGTCTCGCTCGGCTTCCTCGCGCTGGTCGTGCTGATCGCGATCATCGGCCCCTTCATCGCCCCGCAGGACCCGAACTACGCCGACATCCGCGCGATCCTCGCCCCGCCCGGTGCCGAACACCTGCTCGGCACCGACAGCGCCGGGCGCGACGTCCTCTCGCGACTGTTGCTGGCCACGCAGACGAGCGTCGCCGCAGCGCTCGTCGCACTGATCACCGCGGTGGTGCTCGGCGTCGTCTCGGGCCTCATCGCGGGCTACTACCAGGGCTGGTTCAACACCGTCGCCACCTGGGTGACCGAGCTGAACATGGCGCTGCCCGCGATGGTCGTGCTGCTGGCGGCCCGCGCCGCCCTCGGCCCCTCGGTCTGGCTGTCGATGTTCATCTTCGGCATCCTGCTCTCCCCCGGTTCCTTCCGGCTCGTGTTCGCATCGGTCACCGCGGTACGTTCCGAGCTGTACGTGGATGCCGCGCGCGTCTCCGGCTTGAGCGACGCACGCATCATCGGTCGCCACGTCCTGTCGGTCGTGCGGGCGCCGATCATCATCCAGTCGGCGATCATCGCCGGCATCGCCATCGCGATCCAGTCGGGCCTCGAGTTCCTGGGCCTCGGCGACTCGTCCGTGCCCACCTGGGGCGCGATGCTCAACGACGGGTTCAAGAGCATCTACAAGCAGCCGATGCTCATGCTGTGGCCGTCGCTGGCCATCGCGCTGACCTGCATCGCCCTGACGCTGCTCGCCAACGTCATGCGCGACGAGCTCGAGCGGACCGTCACGGTTCGCCGCAAGCGCCGCCGCGCGGTCACGACCGCCACCGGCTCGATCGCCGCCGTGACGACGTCGGTGCGCACCGGCGGCGGCGACCTCGTCGATCCCGACGAGCCGCCGGTCATCGAGGACGCGGAGGTCATCGTCCATCCCGAGGACGTCCGCAGCAAAGCGACCGACGCCGTCCTGCAGGTGCGCGACCTGCACGTGGGCTACGACCAGCCGGACCACTCGCACATCGAGGTGGTGCACGGCGTGTCCCTCGACATCCGCCGCGGCGAGGTCCACGGCCTCATCGGCGAGTCGGGCTCGGGAAAGACGCAGACGGCCTTCGCGGTGCTCGGGCTGCTCCCCCGCGGCGGCAGCGTCACCTCCGGCTCGATCCTCTACGAGGGCACCGAGCTCGCCGACGCGTCCGAGCGCGTCTACACGGGCGTCCGCGGCAAGCGCATCGGCTACATCCCCCAGGAGCCGATGAGCAACCTCGACCCGTCGTTCACCATCGGCAGCCAGCTGGTCGAACCGCTGCGCAAGAACCTGGGGCTGTCCAAGGCTGAGGCGCGCGAGCGCGCACTCGGACTGCTCGAGCGCGTCGGCATCCCGCAGCCGAAGCGCACCTTCGATGCCTACCCGTTCGAGGTCTCGGGCGGCATGGCACAGCGCGTGCTCATCGCGGGCGCCGTCTCGACGGACCCCGATCTGATCATCGCGGACGAGCCGACGACGGCCCTCGACGTGACGGTTCAGGCGGAGGTGCTCGATCTGCTGCGCGACCTGCAGGCCGAGCGCCACCTGGCGATGCTGCTCGTCACGCACAACTTCGGCGTCGTCGCCGACCTCTGCGACCGCGTGACGGTGATGCAGAACGGCCGCTTCGTCGAGCAGGGTCCCGTGCGGGCGATCTTCAACGATGCGCGGCACCCGTACACGCAGACACTGCTCGATGCGATCCTCGACGAGGGTCCGACGCGCGGTCCCCTCACCCCTGTCACGAACGGAGCCGGAGCATGACCGCGCCGCTGCTGGAGGTCACCGACCTCGTCGTCGAATACCCGGGCAAGGGCTTCCGCGCCGAGCCCTTCCGCGCCCTGAAGGGCGTCTCGCTCGACATCCTGCCGGGAGAGACGGTGGGCCTGGTGGGCGAATCCGGATCGGGGAAGACCACCCTGGGCCGGGCCGCCCTCGGCCTCGCTCCCGTCACCGCGGGCACGATCCGCTTCGACGGCCAGGACATCTCTCATCTGGGCCGGCGCGACCGGCGCGCCTTGAGCTCGCAGATCCAGGTGGTGTTCCAGGACCCCTACTCGTCGCTGAACCCCTCGATGACGGTGGAGCAGATCCTCGCCGAGCCCCTCACGGTCGCCGGCGTCGGGGCGGCGGACGCGAGGACGCGGGTACGGGACCTGCTCGACCAGGTCGGTCTGCCCGCCGATGCCCGCAGCCGCCTGCCCCGGGAGTTCTCCGGAGGACAGCGTCAGCGCGTCGCGATCGCGCGCGCCCTGGCGCTGAGCCCTCGGCTGATCGTGTGCGACGAGCCGGTGTCGGCGCTCGATCTGTCGACGCAGGCGCGCGTGCTGGATCTGTTCATCGAGATCCAGGAGCGCACGGGCGTGGCCTACCTGTTCGTGACCCATGACCTCGCGGTCGTCCGCCACGTCAGCCACCGCGTCGCGGTCATGTACCGGGGCGAGATCGTCGAGTCCGGCGACGGCGACCAGGTCACCTCGCGCCCGCAGCATCCGTACACGCAGCGCCTGTTCATGGCCGCCCCCGTCCCCGACCCCGACAAGCAGGAGGAGCGTCGCGCGGCCCGCCGCGCGGTGCTCGCCGCCGAGGCCGCCACCTCCGACGCCGCCTGACGGCGCCACGCTCCCGCTCCTCAAATCCCCCCCTGAAAGGAAGACCATGACCGCCTCCGTCGACCACCTGCGCCGCCTGCTCGAGGCCCTCACCCTCGAGCAGAAGGCCGCCCTCGTACAGGGCGCCGACTTCTGGACGACGGTGCCGATCCCGGAGATCGGGCTGCGGGCGATGACGCTCTCCGACGGCCCCGCCGGCGTGCGCGGTCCCCGATGGGACGAGCGTGAGCCGTCGCTGAACCTGCCGTCGGGCTCGGCCCTGGCCGCCTCCTGGGATGTGGATCTGGCCTACCGCTACGGTGCGGCCGCGGCGGCGGAGGCCCGCGCGAAGGACGTCGACGTCGTCCTCGGGCCGACCATCAACCTGCACCGCAGCCCGCTGGGCGGTCGGCACTTCGAGTGCTTCAGCGAAGACCCGGAGCTGACCGGCGAGCTCGCGGCCGCCTACGTCGCCGGGCTGCAGGACAACGGCGTCGCCGCATGCCCCAAGCACTATGTGGCCAACGACTCCGAGACCGATCGCTTCACCGTGGATGTCGAGGTCGACGAGCGCGCACTGCGCGAGCTGTACCTCGCGCCGTTCGAGCGCGCGGTCGCCGATGCGCACGCGTGGAGCGTCATGAGCGCGTACAACGCGGTCGACGGTGTCACCATGACCGAGAACGACCTCCTCGAGACGCCGCTGAACACCGAGTGGGGCTTCGACGGCGTCGTCATCAGCGACTGGACGGCGGTCCGCTCGCTCGACGCCGTCGCCGCCTCCCAGGACCTCGCCATGCCCGGCCCCGCACCGGCCTGGGCGGATCTGGTCGCCGCCGTCCGCGACGGCCGCGTCGACGAGGCCGACCTCGACCGCAAGGTGTTGCGTCTTCTGCTGATGGCCGCGCGCGTCGGCGCCCTCGGCGACAGCGCGCCCGTGACGCCCCCGGCGGTGGACGGGCCGTCGTTCGCCCGCGAGGCGGCCGTCGCCGGCACCGTGCTCCTGCGCAACGACGGCGCCCTCCCGCTCGACCCGTCATCTCTCCGGTCCGTCGCCGTCATCGGCCAGAACGCCCGCGACGCCCGCACGCAGGGTGGCGGCAGCGCGACGGTCGTGCCCGCGCATGTCGTGTCCCCACTCGACGGGCTGAGGGCGGCGCTGCCCGGCGCGGAGGTCTCGTACGAGCTCGGCGCGGTCGTCCAGGAAGGCGTCGCGGAGATCCCCCTCGTCCTGCTGCAGAACCCCGCCACCGGCGAGCCGGGGCTGCGCGTGCGTTTTCTTGATGCGGAGGGCGCCGAACTCTTCGCCGAAGATCGCCGATCGACGGCGCTCGTCTGGTTCGGCGGAGACGCCCCCATCGAGGCGAGCCGCACCGTCGTGTTCGAGACGCGGTTCACGCCGGACGAGTCCGGCACGATCGAGCTCGGGTTCGCCGGGGCGAACCACGGCCGCCTCTTCGTCGACGACCGGCTCGTCCTCGATGACACTCCCGTGATCGAGGGCGCCGACCTCGGCGCGGCGTTCCTCAACCCGCCCTCCCTCACCACGGCGATCGAGGTGACCTCCGGTGTCACGCGGGAGATCCGCGTCGAGTTCTCGCGTCAGCAGACGGGGGCTCTGGCGGGGGCGCTCAGCGCAACGCTCGGCATCGCCCCCGAGCGCACGCCCGATGCGGAGCTCATCGCCCGGGCCACGCGCGCCGCGGCATCCGCCGATGTCGCCGTCGTTGTCGTGGGCACGAACTCACGGGTCGAGTCCGAGGGCTACGACCGCGAGAGCCTCGACCTGCCCGGCGCCCAGGACGAGCTCGTCCGCGCCGTCGCGGCCACCGGCACCCCGACGATCGTGGTCGTCAACGCCGGCTCCCCGGTCGCGCTGCCGTGGGCGGACGAGGTCGCGGCGGTCGTGCAGGGCTACTTCGGCGGCCAGGAGTTCGGTCACGCGATCGCCGACGTGCTCACCGGCGCCCGCGAGCCCGGCGGACGCCTGCCCACGACCTGGCCGGCCGCACTCGCCGACGTCCCGGTCACCGACGTGACCCCTCAGGACGGTGTCCTGCGGTACGCGGAGGGCATCCACATCGGCTACCGCGCCTGGCTGAAGGATGCCGCGACGCCCGCCTTCCCCTTCGGCCACGGCCTCGGATACACGAGCTGGTCGTGGGACGACGCCCGCCGCGACGGCGACGGGGTGGCGGTGACCGTGACCAACACGGGCGCACGCTCCGGCAAGCAGGTCGTGCAGGTGTACGCCGAGCGACCGGGGTCGGCGATCGAACGCCCCGAGCGCTGGCTCGTCGGATTCGGGGCGGTCACCCTCGAGGCCGGCGCGTCCGCGACCGTCTCGATCGCCCTTCCCGAGCGGCGCCTGGCGCACTGGGACGGCGAGGGCTGGAGCGTCGAGGCCGGCACGTTCGCTCTCCGGGTCGGCTCGTCGGTTGCGGAGCTGCCGCTGAGCCTCGACTGGGAGGTGTCGGCATGACGCGCACGATGGAGCCGGTCGCGGCATCCCTGCTGCACGGCAGCGCCGATGCGCGCCTGTCCGCCGTCATCGAGCGCCTCGACGCCTACCTGCGAGAGGATGACGACCTGTCGTTCCAAGTGGCGGCCTTCCACCGCGGCACCCCCGTGCTCGACGCGTGGGGCGGGCCTCACCTGACCGGCGAGTCGCTGCTGATCCCGTTCTCGGTCACGAAGAACACGATCGGCCTGTCGGTGGGTCTGCTTGTGGAGCGCGGGCTGCTCGATCTCGACGAGCGCGTCGCGCACTACTGGCCCGAGTTCGCCGCGAAGGGGAAGGATGCCGTCACGGTGCGCCAGCTGCTCTCGCACCAGGCGGGACTTCCTCAGGCGACAACGCCCCTCACCTGGGAGGAATTGTGGGACCACCATGCGGCCGCGGCACGGCTGGCCGACACCCGGCCCTACTGGTACCCCGGCAGCGCGTTCGGCTACCACGCGATCACGATCGGCAGCCTGGGCGATGAACTGGTCTATCGGGTGACGGGGCGAACTCTCCACGAGTTCTACGAGGAGGAGATCCGCGCCGCACACGACGTCGACTTCTATCTCGGCCTGCCGCAGGATCAGGAGCATCGCTTCGCGCCGCTGCGTCCGATGGTCCGTCCCGTGTCGGCGACGGGTGTCCCGCAGTTCTCGGCGCTGGGGCCGGTGGTCTTCGGCGCCCTCAGCCGCGACATCGACCACACCAACTCGCCCCGCAACTACCGCTACGGCCATGCCGCCACGGCGGGCACCGGCACCGCACGCGGGCTCGCGCGCCTGTTCGCCGCCGCGGTCACGGGCGTCGACGGTCGCGCCCCGTTCCTGTCCGCCGACACCGTGGAGCAGATCGGCCAGCAGCAGGTCCGCGGCTACGACGAAGTGCTCCACCAGCACGACCGTGCCCACGCGATCGTCTTCCAGAAACCGTCGCAGCAGCTCGCGTTCGGTGGCCCGCGCGCCTTCGGCCACGATGGCGCCGCGGGCGCGCTGGCGTGCGCCGATCCCGACACGGGGCTGACCTTCGCCTGGACGATCGTTCGCGGGCCGTGGCCGGGTGGGGCCGATCCGCGCGCCGTCGCGCTGGCGCGTGAGCTGGGCGCCCTCCTGAGCGAGTCCGCATGACCGCGGTCATTGCGAGTCTGCGGGCGGAACTGCGCCACGACAGCGATGTCGTCGCGACAGCGACCCCGCGCCTGAGCTGGGTGGTCGGCGGCGACATCACCGGCTGGCAGCAGGCGAGGGCGGAGCTCAGCGACGGCGAGATCACGCTCGCCCTGGACGACGGCGAGAGCGCCCTCGTGTCGTGGCCGTTTCGCCCCCTCGCTCCCGGCGAGCGACGATCGGTGCGGGTGCGGGCGCACAGCACCGATGGGCGCTGCACCGAGTGGAGCAATGTGCTCCTCGTCGAGGCGGGGTTTCTCGCCGACGAGGAGTGGGTCGCGGTTCCGGTGGGCCTGGCCGATCCGACGCGCGAGGCGCAGCCCACCGCGGTGCGCACGCGTTTCGTGCTCGACCGCGAGGTGACGCGCGCCGTCCTCTTCTGGACGGCGCTGGGCGCGGCCGAGCCGACCGTCAACGGCGTCGCCGTCAGCGACGACGTGCTGTCCCCGGGCTGGACCGCCTATCGCGACCGACTCGTGCACGAGAGCGTCGACGTCACCGCTCTTCTGCGTGACGGGCAGAACGAGCTCGCGGCAACGATCGCAGGCGCCTGGTACACGGAGAAGTACGGCTTCTTCACCTTCACCGACCGCCTCTACGGCGACCAGCCCTCCTGGCTGGCACAGCTGCGCGTCACGTACGCGGACGGCACGAGCGCGACCCTCGCGGCGACCGGGCCCGACTGGGAAGCGACAGGCGACGGACCCGTCGTCGACAGCGGCATCTACGCGGGCGAGCACCAGGATCTGCGGCGGAGCCTCGACGACGCGGTGTGGACGCCCGCGCGCGTGGGCGCGGCATCGCGGCCCGGCTACGAGAACGTTCCCGTCCCCGAGCCGCGGATCGCTTCTCCCGTGCGCCGCATCGAGGCGCTGCCGGTCGCGGCGGTCCTCAGGTCGGCCTCCGGCGGCACGATCCTCGACTTCGGACAGAACCTCGTCGGGCGCCTGCGGATCCGCGCGAGCGGCCCAGCCGGAACCCGCGTCGTCGTCCGCCATGCCGAAGTGCTCGACGAGGGCGAACTGGCGCTGCGGCCCTTGCGCAACGCGGAGGCGACGGCGACGTTCGATCTCGCCGGCGGCGACGACGTCCTGGAGTCGCGTTTCAGCTTCTACGGCTTCCGCTACGCCCAGATCACCGGGGTCGACGTCGACCCCGCGGATGTCGAGGCCGTGGTCCTGCACACCGACCTCGCCCGAACGGGGTGGTTCTCGGCATCCGACCCCCTCGTGGATCAACTGCACGAGAACGTGCGCTGGGGTATGCGCGGCAACTTCCTGTCGATCCCCACCGACTGTCCGCAGCGCGATGAGCGACTGGGGTGGACGGGCGACATCCAGGTGTTCGCGCCGACAGCGACGTTCCTCTACGACTGCGACGGCTTCCTGACCTCGTGGCTGCGCGACCTGGCACACGAGCAGAACCGTGACGGCGGGGTCGTTCCCGTCGTCGTGCCGGCAGTGCTGCCGTCGTTCGCGGGCGGCGGACCGGTCGCCGCGTGGGGTGACGC
>CANSLE010000080.1 GCA_947647645.1 uncultured Microbacterium sp. | reverse complement strand
TCAGGAGTGGCGGGCGACCAACGGCCTGTCTCTGGACTGGCTCGCCGACTGGGCGCTGCAACGCCGGTGAGTATCGTCGAGCAGATGGGCGACGTCGACGGCCTTGAAGAGTTTGGCGGACTCGCGCGCTGGCGCAACGCGCTGCTGCGCTTCCCCGGCGGGCGTACAGAGCCTTATCGCATCGTCGCGATGGACGGCCGCCTCCCGAGCGAGTTCAAGCGCCCGCTGAACGAATCACGGACCACCTATGAGACTTTCGTCCTCACGAGCAATGACACGGACGTTGCCGTGTATGACTGGCGCGACATCGAGGAAGGGTAGACCGGGTCAGCCTCACGAGTGCGGCTTCGAGTGCAGCGCTTGACCACCGCGCTCGGACGGCGACCCAACGCTCCTCGCCCACCTGGCTCATTCGTCAAGGCGGAGGTAGCGCGCCTCGACGTCGTGGTGGATCTGGTCCCGCAGACATTCGGCCGCATAGATGAGCTGATTGAGCTGCAGGATGACGGCGAACCGGACGGTGGCCGTGTCCGAGACGTTCGCCAATCGCTGCGCTCGCTCCGGATCATCATGGAAGGCAACACCGTAGATGTAGTCCATGGCGATTTGATCATCGCCGAGGAGGCGCCCGGGGCCGAGCCCGTTGTCTTCCTCCAGGCGACCGGAGTACATCACCGGGGAGGTCAGCTTTCCGTCCCTCACCACGGCGTTGACTAACTGCGACAGTTCGGTCAGTTTACGAGCGCGCTCTGGCCCAACCAGCGATTTGTAGGCCTTGAGAACTGAGGGCAGATAGCAGGTGTCCTTCTGAGCGAACAACGCTCGACAGTCAACGATGGCGCTTTCCAGGATGCGCCGCTCCAGGTCGGGGGTCTCCAGGTCCGAGACCGCGAAGGTTCCATCACCCTGTGACTCCCAGGTGATAACGAGACCGAGAGTGCGGCCGTACTTTTCCCGGAGTGCGATGATCGGATTGTCGGGAAACCGATCAGCGACCCGTTCGAGGAAGACCCGGATCCGCGCCCGGTGGGTTGCCGCAGCGCTGTCGGATATCGCCATGCTGCGACGATATCGCCGTGCTGGCGGCACGCGGTCACTGTCGCTGCTCTGTTGGCTCACCCGTGCGTGGATCAAGACCGGCTCTCCAACGCTCCCGCTGTTCCTCCGGAGTCACGATCGAACCGTCTGGTGCTGTCGCTGGTGAAATGAACGCGCGCTCTTCGAGCGCCAGCTCACAAGCTCGGGTAGCGGCTCCAAGTTCGTCGTAGTAGCCCAATTGCCACCTTTCCGAACGTTTGAGGGTCCAGTGGTCGACTCGGTACTTCATGAGTGTCTCGTGCGTGAGCTGGCTGACCGCAGGTCCGTATTCGATGACGAAGTGGATCCTGCTGGCGACGTCGTCGACGACCAACCAAACCTTCTCGCCTGTGCGCAGGACTCTCATCGCAACCTCCCCCAAGATTCGAACATATGTTCTAATGAGTCGCAAGGAGGGAGGTGGGCATTGGGTCAGAATCGGCGCTATCCCGGGGCGGGGATGGACCGGGTGATCGAGCAGATCGTCACCCGCCCTCGACCGGTCTGGTTGACGAACGAGGAAGTCGATCTCGAACATGATCCGGCGGTGGAGTCACCGGCTCCTGCGCCGGCCGTCGCGTTTGTCCGGTTCCACGAGGCGGTCATCCGTCCGGAGGTCGAGGTTCTTGCATGGAACGAACATGCGGTGCGGATCCGCTTCACCACACGGGACGGGCAAAAGCACGAGGGATGGGTGTGGAAGGACGCCGTGCGTAGTCGACCCAGAAGGCAGGTGCCGCCGCGGCGCTGAGACCGTGCGCTGTGCGCTGTGCGCTGCAGCTGCGCGCCCGGCCCTTCTAGGTAATGAGGGGAGGTGCCATGACAGCTCGACGCTTCGGACCGGTGGAAATCATCGATGCGGGCACTCGCGATTCTCGCGAGACATTCGCCTGGCTGTACGTGGAGCTCGACCGAGTGCGTGCCGCGTCTGCGTGGGTTTGGCATCGAGCGTTCGTCGATCCCGCCGTACCGCTGTTGGACGGTGTCGAGCGGCTTCCGTGCCATCGGCCTGCGCCAGGTTTCGGCGGTCAGGATCTCGCCCGGCGCCCCGTGCCGATCGCCGTCGACCGGCTCACCGACGACGGCTTAGTCCTCTACGCGTTCGGCGTCCGACTCGCTGCTGTCGAGCGAGCGGTGTTGGAGCGCGCCCTGGAGGGCGCCCGCATCGAGCTCGAAGCCTTGCGAGCGATTCCTGATCGCGCAACCCGGCAGAGACGGGCTGCGATCGGCTTCCGCAAAGACCAGCCCGCTCGACCTTCCTCGCCGCTGCTCTCAGCTGCTCCGATTCCGTGGCCAGATGTGCCGGTGCGCGTCCCGGGGACCGACCGGTATCTGGCACCCGGGATCGAGTCCGCCCGCGCTGACGTACGCCCCAGGCGGCTAGAAGAGTCAAATGAGGCGGCGTACGGTGCGGGCATGCCCAGAGGAGACGTAGAGACCTTCCATGAGAACGGTGCCTGGCACAACCGCATCGAGGGCACGGGCGAGACCATCGGGGGAGCGCACAACACCCGCGACGCCGCGATCGCAGCCGGCCGCGCGGAAGCCGAGCGCCGCAAGGTCGAGCACATCGTGCACAACCTCAACGGTCAGATCGGCGACCGCTCCAGCCACGGCAACGACCCCCGCAATATCCCCGGCTAGACAGCCCCGGATCGCCGTCGGTCGTGCAACGTAGCCTGGCCTCATGCGCATCAGGGGCCTGATCCAGTCCACCGTCGTGACGGAAATCACCGCAGAGGCGGACGACGCCCAAGCGGCACGCGCGATGATCGAGGAACAGGTGCCCGACGGGTACGAACTGATCCAGGTCCACAACGCCATGCCCCGTGGCGGCCGCGTAATCGCCACCGGCCGGATTCGCCCTGCAGCCGTCGACGAACTCGACGCCACACGCTCCGATTACCAGAGTGCCCGAGCTGCCCTCCTGGCCAAGATGCCGGCGGACCACCGCCTGCTCAGCGTCCTCTCGCTGGACTGAGCGCTAGTCCTTCCAGCGAAGGTTATGGAGGCGAAACGCGTCCACAAGTTCCGGTGTCTCCGGGTGCAGCTCGAACGTCTCCTCGTTCGTCAGGTGTCCGCTGGTCACGCCATCCGCTGCCCGCTCGAAGATCGCCCACATGCGGTACTCATCACCGAAGCGTGAGGTGAACTGGATCCCGTCGACCAGGTCGTTCTGGTTCTCGTCACGCAGCTCGAAGATCCATCTGGCGATCGAGCGAGTGAGATCCCGCCGCCGCGCATCTTTCAAGACCGAGGTGTCGAGCTGGATCGGGGTCAGCTTGAAGCGGGCGAACGGGAAGTTGGCTTGGATCGCCGCAAGGCTCTCGCTGTGAGTGACGGAGCAGTACCGGCCGGTCTGGTCTGCCTTGCCCCCGAAGCGCTCCTCGAGCCACCCGTAACCGACGGTGCCGGAGGGGGCGTCCGGATAGAGCTCCACTTCACCGGCCTCGTCCTCGATCTCGTCGAGTTCGGCGTCCGTCTGCGGCTCGGGCCGGAACTGTGCGAGCACTTCCAGCAGGCAGGCTAGCAAGCTCTCGCCGGTGTAGAGCGTCCGGAATAGCTCGGCCAGTTGATCGTCCCAGCGGCCGTTGAACCGGCCTGCGTCGTTCGCGTAGCGCCAGTCAGCCCATGCCCAAGGGTCGGGGCGGTAACCCACCCGCCAGACTTGCTCGGAGACCTCCGCGATCGCCAGCCCCATCATCCGATGAAGGCGAACGCCTTGGCGGCCGCCATCACCTCCGGGCCGACCTCGTTCGGGTCGCCCTCGCGCAGCACTCGCGCCGGAGAGGCGTCATTGAGGGCAGGGTTCATGCCCTTGAACCAGGACTGGACCGTGACGGCCTCGTTCCGCTCGCGAAGCAAAGCGGCGATCTGGTAGGCGACGAACAGGCGGTCGCGGTCGGTCTCGCCGGGCTCCCGCGGGCCGACCGCCCACTCTGCCACGGGCTTCGTCGACTTGACGTTGCCGATGTAGGCCACCAGTCGCACGCCGATGATGTCGCGGAGCTTGGTCACCAGCTCAGGGAAGGTTGAACGTACCGCGTCGTCGTACGCGCGCATTCCTGGCTTCTGCGTCGTTGTGGTGGTCATATCGCCAGGCTACTCGCACAGACTGTGAGATGGGTAGCAATTTCCGTATGAAAAACGCCCACGGAAGCGATACCGGAATCGCCCTGAGAACTGCCACGACGCCCGCGGATGTGTGGCACTGCTCCCTGTCACTCCGAGCCGACGAGGGCCAGCTGAGCGACGAGAAGTGGGGCGCGATCGCGCAAGACTTCGTGGACCGGATGGGATTCACCGAGGCCAGCGGCAAGGCCGAGTGTCGGTGGGTGGCCGTGCGTCACGGTCTGTCGACCAACGGCAATGACCACATTCACATCGCGGTCTCTTTGGTGCGCGAGGACGGCACCAAGGCGAGCACCCACAACGACTTCAAGAAGGCGCAGGACACCTGCCGCGACCTCGAGCGCGAGTACGGGCTGAAGCAGCTCAGCAGCCGCGAGCACGGACTGGGGGAGCGGGGCATCAAGCCCGCCGAACAGGAACGAGCACGACGCACTGGCGCGGTCGAGGTCGACGCGCATCGGCTCGAGCGGGCCGTCCGTGCGGCGGCGGCCGCGTCGCTGGATGAGGGAGAGTTCGTGCGTCGCGTGCGCCGGGCCGGTGTCCTCATTCGGCCCCGTTTCGCGGCGGGCCGCGATGACGTGGTGGCCGGCTATTCGGTGGCGGTGCGCACCAAGCACGGCACCGCTCCGGTTTGGTACGGAGGGGGCCGGCTGGCACGTGATCTGACGCTTCCGCGGCTGCGCGAGGGGTGGCCTGACAGTCCGCTGTCGGCGCAGAGTGCGGTCGACGAGTGGAAGGCGACCAGCCGCAATCCGTGGCAGTACCGGCCGGTCGCGCCGGGCCGTGAAGAGCACGAACCGGCACCGGCGATGTGGCAGCAGTATTCGAAAGAGGTGCGCCAGCTGCGCGAGCAACTGCGTAGCATCCCGGTCGAGGACCGGGCCGCGTGGGCGCACGTCGCGCGTGACGCGGCCGGAGCGTTCGCCGCGTGGTCGCAGCGTGTGGAGACTACGCCCGGACCGCTCGCTGAAACCTCCCGTGAGCTGGCACGATCGGCGCAGATCAAGGCGCACACGTCGAAGCCGAAGAAGGTCAGCATGGGCAGCGCGGGCGGCGCCGCCATGCTGCTGATGCAGGCCGCGAGCCAGGGTCAAGGGACGATGGCCGAGGCGATCCTGATGCGGCAGTTGGCACGGCTCACCGTGGCGATCATCGACATGCACAAGGCTATCGGTGACGAGGCCCGCGCGGCGCAGATCTCGCGCACCCTGAACACGCAGATGGCCACGGTCGCATCCCGGCTTCCGGAGGTTCCGCGGAAGGGACAGACGGGGCCGGCGACTGACGTCGACGAGCGCGCCCCCGAGTCTGTGCGGATCGCGCAGACGGGCTTGAGCGCACCGCGGCCTGGGTCGCCGCTACCGACAAAGGTCGAACCCGCAAAGCTCTACAAGCCCGCGACGGGACCAGATCAAGACCGCGGCATCGGAAGATAAAACGGAAGGTGGCAGATCATGGCTGAGGACAACGACGGCATCGCAGACGCCCTCGACGGGCAGCTGCGGATCGCGCTCACGGTCGCGGCGCAGATGGGCGCCCGACTGGCTCGGCTGCGCGAAGAACTCGCCCGCACCCGGCAGGCGCAGACCGAGCAGCAGAACCGCGAGCTTCAGGTGCGTTTCGACGCCGAGCGGGCCGCCGCCCGTGCCGAACTGGCTCCGGTCTACGAGCGCAGCTGGTGGGTCACCGCGAGCGTCGAGCAGATCGCAGGCGTGCACGAGATGGTGACCGCCTGGCACGGCATCGACCCGGAGGCCGACCGTGCAGGGGAGCGCATCGCCCAGGAGTTGCAGGAGCGTTATGGCCTCGACGTTCGCAACCTCGACGCGGATCCCGCCGCGGTGCGTGAGGCGATCGCCCAGGCGGAGCGTGCTCGAGCGGACGCAGCTGCACAGCGCGGCGAGAGCGCCGTCGATGTGGTCGAAGCGGGCGCGTTCCTCGCTGCAGCAGAGACCATGGATCGCGCAGCCGAGGAACGCACGCGTGAGGCGAACGAGCAGGATCAGCGCATCCTCAACGGCGACGCCGGCGACGTCGACCAGGTGCGCGCGGACGCGGAGAGCAACCGTGACGCAGCAGACGACCTCACCGCACGCGCGGACGTCGACCGCGGGAACGCCGCCGACGCTTTCGACAGCGCCGAGCGTCGCGCGCAGCTCGCCGCATCGCTCGAAGGCAAGGTCAACCCTGCCGTGATCGACGCCCGCCTCACCGCAGCCGCAGACCAGGCCCGACACCCGCGCGAGGCGGTCTCCACCGCCCCAAAGCGTGCGGCAAGAGCGCGACGTGTATCCACTGGCCAGGGGCAGCAACGCGAGCGTCAACTGGGCCGCTGAAGCGACACGCTCGAAGCGACCAACATAAGGCAATCGCCAACAGCACTAGCTATCGATCGCTAGTTGTAGTTCCCCGAGGTTGTGAACGCGGGCTGAGGGGACTTGGCCTCCGATTCCCGTGTGGGGTCGGTGGTGATTGTAGTGATGGAGCCAGATGTCGTAGGTGGCTGCTCTGGCTTCGTCGCTGAGGTAGGCGGCGGCGTAGGCCCATTCGGTGGCGAGGGTGCGGTTGAATCGCTCGACCTTGCCGTTAGTCTGCGGCCGGTATGGGCGGGTGAATTGGTGTTGGACGCTTGCGCCGAGCGCGGCAGTGAACGCGTGCGACCGGTAGCAGGACTCGGCCATGAGCGTAAGTGGAAGCGCCGCCGAGGATGAGTGCGGTGCATGCTGCAGCGAGCCCGTTGGCGATTCTTTCCTCCCCGCGCTTGGGAATAGGGCGGGCGAAGCGCTAGGGGTTGCGCCGTGCGAGCGCAGCGACTCGCTCGTTGTAGGCGTTCAGTTCGGCGTCGCCTGTGCGGTCGGCGTTGCGGTCCTGCCGCTTCGTCTCGCGCTCGTCGCTGCGGCTCCATTGGATGGCGACCACGATCGCGAGGATGACCGTCGGGATCTCGCCGATGCTCCACGCGATGCCGCCGCCCGCCTGCTGGTCGACCAGCGGCGAGTCGCCCCAGGTGCGGCCCATCGCGCCGAACCAGTCGGCGAGGAGCAGACCGTGCATCTGCATGATCGACAGGCCGAAGAAGGCGTGGAACGCCATGGTGAGCAGCAGCAGGAGCAGCCGGAACGGGTACGCCAGCCGGTACTTGACCGGGTCGATGCCGATCAGCGACTGCACGAACAGGTACCCCGTGATGAGGAAGTGGACGATCATCCACTCGTGCCCGATGTGGTCGGTGGTCGCCCAGCGGATCACGGGCGTGTAGTAGAAGACCCACAGCGAGCCGGCGAAGAGGATCGCCGCGACGATCGGGTTGGAGATGACCGCGGCGAAGCGGGAGTGGACGGCCAGCAGCAGCCATTCCCGGCCGCCGCGTGACCCGTCACGACGCTTGCGGATGGCGCGTGCGGCAAGCGTGATCGGCGCACCGGGTACGAGCAGCAGCGGGACGCCCATCGTCAGCACCATGTGGGCCGACATGTGCGCCGAGAAGAGGTACTTCTCGTAGACGTTGACGCCGCCGTTGGTGATGTAGAAGAGCAGGACGATGCCCAGCGTCCACAGGATCGTGCGGTAGATGGGCCATTTGTCGCCGCGTCGCCGCAGCCGCCACACGGCGGCGAAGTAGAAGAAGAGGGCGAACGCGCAGGCGAGCACCCACAGCAGATCGAAGTTCCACGAAGTGAACAGCCGCTCGAACGAGAGCGCGGGCGGCAGCTTCTCGCCGGTCAGGATCTCGGCGGGCGTCGGAGTGGCAGCGCGCGTCTCGGGGGCCGGCGTGACGGTGCGGGCGAGCGCCGCGGCCACACCCGAGGCGATGCCCATGAAGGCAAGCTCCGCCACGACGATCCACCAGAAGCTGCGCGTCTCGCCCGTCGTCTTCAGCCGGCCGATCAGGTAGCGGCGCTGCGTCAGGCCGAACAGGCCGAGCGCCACCAGCGCAGCCACCTTGACGAGCACGAGGATGCCGTACGGCGTCGCCAGCTCGGCGAGCGTGCCCACGCGCAGCTCCGCATTCACATAGCCGGAGGCGGCCACGACGATGAAGCAGATGAGAGCGACCGTGGAGTAGCGCTCCAAGACCGTGAGCAGCCTTCCCTTGCCGAAGGTGTGCTTGACAACGATCAGCGTCACCAGACCGCCGAGCCAGATCGCGGCGAACAGCACGTGCAGGCCGAACGACGTCACCGCGGCATCGTGCCCGGCCGCCTCGGCACTGTGACCCTGCTGCGCCATCGGGACGACGGTCGCCATCGCCAGCAGAGTGACGAACACGATCGCCGTCTGGTTGCGAACCGCGAAGCACAGCACGGTGACCGCCGCGGCGATCAGGGTGATGCCCAGCCATGCCTGGCCGAGCGAGACGCTGGTGATGAACGAGCTCAGCCCGTTGCTGAACGTGGCGTCGAACGACCACGGCACGTTCGAGACGCTGACGAAGGTGAACAGTCCGGTCGCGGCGGAGGCGACCGTCATGACCGCAGCGCTCCCAGCCGCGAAGTCGAGCGCAGTGCCGTACTCGTCACGGTCGGGGCTGAACGCGAAGCACGCCAGCACCAGTGCACCGACCGTGCCGGCCAGGCTGAGATTGACCACCAGCGTCGCGGCCGGGAGACCCCAGCGCACCAGCGCGCCCGGATCGGCCAGGAGCGGAGCGGACGCTCCGCCGCCGAACGCGAGGGCGGCCATCATCGCCACCGCAGCCGTCAGCAGCAGCGCGGCGGGGCCGATCACGCGGAAGACTCGTGGCACCCGTCCACCTTATGCAGCGACTTGGTGAGTAACGCGCGCGTCACTCACCAAGACTTATCCG
>CANSLE010000079.1 GCA_947647645.1 uncultured Microbacterium sp. | reverse complement strand
GGGCAGGCCGCGAGCCGTCACCGTGAGAGAGCCACCTGCGGCGACCGTCGACGAGGACAGCGTCAGCGAGGGCTCCGCGGCCGACGTCTCCACCACGACGACGAGCGTCGTCGTGAGGGTGCGACCGGCGACGTCCGCCGTCACGGTGAGGGCCTGCTCGCCCGGGGTGGCGGCGTCGAACCCGGTCACGGCGTATCCGCCGTCGGTCACGGGCGTGACCCAGGAGCCGTCGCGGACCTGCAGGACGAGGCCCTCCGCCGAGAACGCCTCGCCGAGCCGGTAGCGGTTCTTGGTCGGCCCGGAGACCACCTCGAGCGTTGCGGCATCCGAGGGGGGCGCGACCTCGTTCGATGCCCGGAGCGTGAGCGGCGCGAGGGCCACCCAGTCGAGGTTCGGCGCGAACGCGCTGGCATTGCCGAGCACGATGTCGCCGTCATCGGTCTGCAGGCTGACGCCCATCGTGTGCGTCCAGAAGCCGTTCCAGGAGTAGTTGTGCCGGAACGCGCCGCGTGAGGTGCCTCCCCCGACCTCGGTCACGTCGAGGAACCGCGTGATGATGTCCGCGTTGTAGGCGTGGCCGGTGTTCTTCTCGGCGTTGGAGTAGCGCACCTGCAGGTCGTACTCCCCCGCCGGGAGAGCGTCGCCGCGCGCGATCGTCGCGACGTTCCCCGCGCCGCCCCCGAGCCAGCCCACCTGCTGACCGCTGACGTTCGTGGGCGCGCTCACGTTCTGACGGCGTGCGCCGCCCGAGAGGACGACCCGATCGGCATCCTCGACCTCGATGCGCGAGATCGCCGCGTCGGCGTCCGCCGTGCGCGTGGTGCGCAGCGAGACGAGCGCGACCGCGGCGTTCGCCGTGACCTCGATCTGGTTGATGCCCTCGCGCAGGTGCACACGCGCCGTGGAGGTCCACCGGCCGGGGTGGTCGGCGCCGAGGCCGTCGATCGGGCGGCCGTTGAGCGTGAGCACGATGGCGGAGGCCTGAGCCGCCTCGTACGTGACGGCCACGTCGTGGTACCCGTTCTCACGAGCAGCGACGAAGAACGTCGCCCCCTCCCCGTCCCCGATCGGAACGGCACCGCTCGCGACCGGCGCCGCGTCCGTGCGCGCCAGATGAGCCGGGTAGAGGTGCATCTCAGGGCCGTCGAGGTGTTCGAGCTCGAGACGGTCCAGAGTGACCGCCGCCCCCGGGAGCACGCTCAATCCGTCGCGGCTGGCGCGCACGGAGATGTCGTGAGCGCCCGGGGCGAGCGTCAGCACGGTCTCGGCGCGCCCCCGGTAGGTCGTGTTGAAGCCGGGCTCGTAGTCGAGGGTCGTAAGGAACTCGCCGTCGACGAAGACGGCGTGCGATCCGGGACCGCCGACGCCCACGATCGCGGCGAGTCGGTAGTCGCCGCCCACGGGCACGTCGACCGGCCAGGTCACCGCGGCATCCGCGCGGGTGAAACCCGACACATCCTTCTGCCCGGATGCCGCGAAGGTCCACGAGTCGGATGCCGGGCGGTCGTTGATCTGCAGGCCGCCGGCGAGCGTGGCGTTCTCGGCCTCGATCTCGGCGCGCCATGTCGCATCGGCGACCGGCTCGTCGGCGAGCGCCGGGGTGATGACGACCTGGTACGCCGACTGGCGGTCGTCGTTCGGGATGGTGACGTCGAGCTCATGGCCGCTGAGGGTCGCGCGCTGGGCGGCGACGACGCGGGGCGCCTGCGCCTCGCCCTCCTGACCCGTCCACGCCGTCTCACGGACCTCGACGTCGACGGTCGAGCCGAACACGTCGGCGTCGAGGCCGGACAGCTCGAGCCGGACGTCGGACGATCCGCCGCCGACGACGACGGTCGCCTGGCGACGGGCGTCGTCGATCGTCGCGATGCCCTGCACCGTGTCGACGGCGTTGAGCTGCGGGGGTGTGAGCTTCACGGTGTCGCCGGACAGATCGGCGTACCACTTCAGCAGCCACCAGGCGCCGTTGGCGGCGCCGCCCTTGGCCATGTTGTCGTTGAGGTTGCCGGCGAAGGTCCAGTACGCGGTCTGCGCGTCGACCTTCTCGTCCTCGAACATCGCCAGCCACTGCACGATCTGGCCGGGCACGGACATGTCGCGGCGCATCGCGTACTCCGTGATGTTCACGGGCAGCGGTCCGACGCCCACCTCCTGCTCGATCCGACGGAACTCGGCCAGGTGGGACCGGAAGGTGGAGAGGTTCTCCACCCCCAGCTCGTGCCAGGTCCAGATGTCAGGCAGCGTGCCGGACGCCTTCGCCGACGTCAGGATCTGCCGCGTGCTGGTGCCGTGCCACCAGGCGTCGCCAGGGCCGGCGATGCGCGCGTTCGGGAGGATCTCCTTGATCGTGCGGTACGCGGCGTCCCAGTCGGCGAGGAAGAAGTCCTTCATCGCGCTCCAGTTGCCATACCAGTTGCCGCCGTCGGGCTCGTTGAACGGCGTGAAGACGTAGCGGTCGGGGAAGGCGGAGTGGTCGCGGATGTCGGTGACGACCGTGCGGACGATGTCGAGGTAGGTCGAGAAGTCGTCGGGACGCTTCCCGCCGTTGTACGGCCAGTCCGGGTAGTAGTCCTGGATGTTCACCATCAGGTACTGGCCGCCGTTGCGGAAGAACGCGCCCTCGACCTCGAGCGGGTCGCCGCCCGGGTGCTGCTCGCCGTGCGGAGCCTTCTGCGTGACGTTGGTGGGGCGGGCGCCCGCGATGATCGGGTCCGCGGGGACGCCGTCGTCGCTGAGGCCGTAGAGCATGCCGGAGGCGCCGCCGCGGAAGGCTCCGGTGCGATCGGAGAAGTCGACGGAGACGACATCGTCGGATGCCGCGTGAACGGGAGCGCCGGCGAACACGGCGCCCGTGAGGGCGAGCGCTGCGCAGGCGAGCGCAGCAGCGGCGCGGCGAAGAGCGCCGGCACGGCGCGGAGGGGCGTGGAGGGTCATCGTGACGTCCTTGTCTGGTGAGGAGGGAGGAGGGGGAGCACGGATGCCGGTCCGCATCGGGGGCGCCGGATCGGCCCGGCGCCCCCGACCGCTCGGATCAGCGGGTCAGCGGAACAGCGCGTTGATGCTGTCGTTCGCCTTCGCGAGGGAGGCGGCATCGCCCGAGCCCTTCAGGAAGGACTCCACGGCGGCGGTCATGGTGTCGTTGAGCTCGGACCAGTGGTCGGCGATGGGCAGCAGCGCCGTCGTCTTGTCCTCGACCTGCACCGTGAAGCCGGTGACGTCCCACCCCTTGTCGGCGAACGCCTTCTCCGCCTTGGTGGTGGAGGTCTTGATCGCGGGGAACACGACCGCAGACTGCGCGATGACGTCCTGGCACGCGGTCGAGGCGAGGTGCGAGACCCACTTCCACGCGGCATCCGGGTTCTTCGTGCCGGCCCAGATGCCGTCGGACAGTCCGTTGAACAGGCTGGCGCGCTGACCGGAGGGCCCGACGGGGGTCGGCGCGACCTTGGTCGGGACTGAGCTCTGGCCGAGGTAGGAGGAGTTCATCCAGCTGCCGTCGGTGACGGTCGCGTAGCGGCCCGCGAGGTACCCGTTCAGCGGGTCCTGCTCGCTCCGGGCGATGTCGACCGACGGCATGTAGCCGGCGTCGATGAGGTGCTTGTACCAGGTGAGGGTCTCGGTGAACTTCTCGTCGCCGAACTTCCACGCGGTCGTCCACGGCGTCTTGTCGCCGAAGTACCAGTCATTGCTCAGCGCGTAGGGCGCCCAGGTCTGCTGGCCCGAGGCGTTGAGGCCGTTGCCGCTCAGCGCCAGGCCGTACACGGCGACCTTGGACTTGTCGAAGCCCGGCTGGTTGCCGTGCACGCCGTTCTGGTCGACCGTGAGCGCTGCGATGAGCTGCTCGTACGTCCCGCCGTCGGTGGGGTTCCAGGACAGCGTCGCGAGCTGCTCGGGCGTGAACCCGGCATCCGTCACCATCTTCTCGTTGTAGAAGAGTCCCACGGTGTCGAAGTCCTTCGGCAGACCGTAGCGCTGAGCGCCCTGACCGACCCACAGATCGGCGAGACCGTTCTGGTAGATCGACAGATCGATGCCGTCCTTCTGGATGCGCCCGCTCAGGTCGAGGAGCTGTCCCTGGGAGGCGAACTGCGGGAAGTACGACAGGTGGTCGGCGAACACGTCGGGGGCGGTGCCCGACGCGAATCCGGTGGTGAGCCCCTGCCAGTAGTCGGCCCAGCCGTACTGCTCGATCTTCACGGGGATGCCGGTATCGGCGGTGAACGCGTCGGCGCACTGCTGGTACGCGGGTTGCTGGTTGGAGTCCCAGAGCCAGTAGGTGATCCCGTCGGAGCCGGATGCGGATCCCGCGCCGGAGCCTCCGCATCCGGTCAGGACGATGGGGATGGCGACGGCGGCAGCGACGATCGCGACGGCGCGACCGCGACGGTGCGGTGTCTTCATGGCAGAACCTCTCTTGTTCTCGTGGGGTATTCGGGCGCACTCGGCCGCGGCCCGACCGGGCGCGAGTGACGGTGTGGGATCTGGCGGCTACTTGATGCCCGAGTAGCCGAGGTTGTCGATGAGCTTCCGTCCGAACAGGACGAAGAGGACGAACACGGGCAGGGCGGCGACGAGGGTGCCCGCCATGAGCCCCGCCCAGTCGGGGCCGGTCTGCGGGGTCTGCGACCGGAAGATGCCGAGGGCGACGGTGAGCACGCGGGACTGCTCCGCACGGCCCACCAGCAGCGGCCAGAAGTACTCGCCCCACGCGGTGATGTAGGTCAGCAGTGCGAGCGTGAACAGCGGCGTCGTGGACATCGGGAGGATGATCCGGAAGAAGATGCGGATGTGCCCGGCCCCGTCGATCTTCGCGGACTCCTCGACCTCGCGACTGATGCCGAGGAAGAACTGCCGCATGAAGAAGATCGCGAACGGCGTCATGAAGAAGAACGGCAGGATGATGCCGGCGAGGGTGTTCAGCAGTCCCAGGTCCCGGATCAGGATGAAGTTCGGCAACTGGACGAAGATCGGCGGGATCATCAGCGCGGTGAGGAAGAGGAAGAAGACGGCATCCCGCCCCTTCCACTGCAGGCGCGCGAAGGCGTACGCCGCCATGGCGGAGAAGAAGACCTGCCCGACGGTGATGACGCTCGCCACGATCACCGAGTTGCGCAGGTACAGCCAGAAGTCGATCGAGCCGGTCGTCCCGCCCTCCGCGGCGGCCTCCTCGGGACGGGCGAGGCCGAGCACGCGCCGGAAGGCCCCCCAGCTGAAGTCGACCGACAGGAGGCTCCCGGCGTTCGTGTACAACGCGGTGTTCGTCGACAACGCCGTGCGCAGCATCCAGTAGAAGGGGAAGAGCGTGACCAGGAGCAGGACGGCCAGCGCCGTCCAGGCCAAGAGCCGACCCCAACGGATGCGGCGGGGGCGGCGTTCCGGATGGGCGTGGCCGGTCGCGCTCGGCGCGGCCACCGTGTCACCGTTGCGGGGAGGTGTGAGCAGTGTCGTCATCGGGGTTCCTCACGCCAGGTCCGACTGGTTGGAGCGCATGATCTTCAGCTGGAAGTACGCGACGACCGCGAGCACCACGAGCAGGAAGACCGACATCGCAGACGCGTACCCGAGGTCGAACCGCTCGAAGGACTGCTGGTAGATGTAGTAGTAGATGACCCGCGTCGCGTTGACGGGCCCGCCGGTGGTCGTCACCGCCACGGTGTCGAAGATCTGGAACGATCCGACCACGGTGATCACGAGCACGAGCGCCAGCACCGGGCGCAGCAGCGGCAGCGTGATCGAGCGGAACATCCGGGCCTCGGATGCCCCGTCGAGAGCGCCCGCCTCGTAGAGCTCGTTCGGGATCGTCTGCAGTCCGGCGAAGATCAGCAGTGCGGTGTAGCCGACGTAGCGCCAGACGTTGATGAGGGCGATGGTCGGGATCGCGAGGACCTCGTTGCCGAAGAACGCGACCCGGTCGCCCCCGAGCGCGTCGATGACGACGTTGATGATGCCGGTCGAGTAGTCCATCATCCAGAACCACACGAGGGCGACGACGACGTTGGCCACGAGGTAGGGCAGCAGGATGATGCCGCGGATGAGCGCGGAGCGCGTGAGGCGGTGCATGAGCACGGCGATGCCGATCGCGAGCACGGTCTGGACGCCGATGTTGATGACCACGTACCAGAGCGTCACCACCAGCGCGTTCCAGAACAGCGGGTCGCCGAGCATCTTCGTGTAGTTGTCCACGCCGATGAAGGTGCCCGAGCCGACGAGGTTCTGGTCGGTGAGACTGAACCAGATGCCGCGCAGCGCCGGCGCCAGGTAGAACGCGAGGAACCCGATCGCGGCGGGCGCGATGAACAGCAGCGCGACGCGCAGGTCGCTTCGGCGACGCGCAGGTCGCTTCGGCGGCGCCCCGGACGGGCGCCTCTCGGATGCCGAGCGGGTCACGCGCCGGGCCGTCGCCGGTGTCGTCGTCATGAGCTGACCGCCTTCACGTGCAGGAGCGCCGCCTGGTCGGGATCGAGCGCGGGGATGTGCACACCGATGTCGGCCAGCACCGCCCCCGACAGCGTGATCCCGTCGGTCCACCACGTCGGGTGGATGCGTTCGTCGTACGCGGCGGAGGCGCCCGGCCCCGCCGCGACGAGCCGGTAGTCGAGGTCGCGACGCAGCCCCGGCAGGGCGACC
The DNA here is from genome assembly GCA_947647645.1 of uncultured Microbacterium sp. Taxonomy (GTDB): domain Bacteria; phylum Actinomycetota; class Actinomycetes; order Actinomycetales; family Microbacteriaceae; genus Microbacterium. The sequence continues at coordinate 2,559 of CANSLE010000079.1, read as the reverse complement.
CGACCGACGGGCCAGGTGACCGGGCGCTCGCGCAGAGTCACCAGGTACAGTGCCTCGGCATGGTCGGTTGCCACGCTGCCGTGCAGCCACAGGTCGCCCTGCTCGAGCTCGCGGCGCACGACGGTGCCCGAGTGGATGAGGGCGCGCGACTGCCGGTACAGGGCGACCCACTCCGTCAGACGGGCGGTGTCGTCGTCGGAGGCCTCGGTGAGGTCCCATTCGATGCCGAAGTGGCCGAACAGCGCGGTGGCGCAGCGGAAGTCGAGGTCGAGCCGGCGTCCGGTCGTGTGCGCGCGGGCCGCGCCGACGTGGCTGCCGACGAGCTCCGGTGGCAGCAGCTGCGCGGTCCACCGCTGGATCTGCTGGCGCTCGTGGGCGTCGATGCAGTCCGAGGCCCAGACCCGGTCGGTGCGCTCGAGGATCTCGAGGTCGATGCGCGCGCCGCCCGAGGAGCAGGACTCGATCTCGAGCCGGGGGCAGGCGGCGCGGATCTCGTCGAGGAGGCGGTACACCGCGAGGGTCTGCTCGTGCACGCCGGCGCGCCCGGTGCGCGTGGAGCCGGCGTCGATGAGGTCGCGGTTGTGATCCCACTTGATGAAGTCGATGTCGAACTCGTGCACGAGCGCGACGATCTGGTCGCGGACGTGAGCGAAGGCGCCGGGATGGCTCAGATCGAGCACCTGCTGGTGGCGGAACCCCACCGGCATCCGCCCGTCGACCTGGAGGATCCAGTCGGGATGGGCTCGGGCGAGATCCGAGTCCAGGTTCACCATCTCGGGCTCGAACCAGAGGCCGAACTCCATCCCGAGTCGGCGCACCTCGTCCACGAGGACGCGGAACCGACCGTCGCCCCAGACCTGCTCGGACAGCACCCAGTCGCCGAGACCCGCGGTGTCGTCGCGGCGTCCGCCGAACCATCCGTCGTCGAGCACGAAGCGCTCCACGCCGACGTCGGCCGCGCGGCGCGCGAGGTCGAGGAGCCGCTCGAGGTCGTGGTCGAAGTAGACCGCCTCCCAGACGTTCATGACGACGGGGCGGGGAGAACGGGGATGCCGCGGACGCGCACGCAGATGGCGGTGGAGGCGGCCGGCCATGTCGTCGAGCCCCTTCCCGTACACGGCGTACACCTTCGGTGTGTCGTAGCTCTCGCCGGCGGCGAGCGGAAGCTCGCCGGGCAGCAGGAGCTCGCCGCCGAGCAGCAGCCGCTCTCCGGAGAAGACGCGCTCACCGATCGCGCGGTGGTTGCCGCTGAAGGCGACGTGCATCCCCCATCCTTCACCCGCGTCGAAGTCGAGGTCGGCCGTGCCGGCCACGAGAAGGGTCGCGGCATCCGCGCCAGTGCGTCCGTGACGCCCCTCGCGCACGTGGGAGCCGACGGTGAACGGCCGGCTCTGCACGACCTTCTCCTTCGCCCAGCGCCCCGCGAAGTCGACGAGTCGACGCGTCCGCGTCGGAACCGGCAGCGCGAGGTTGACGGCCTCGACCAGATAGTCGCCCTCGGCCGTGTTCGTGAGTCGTGCCTGCATCCGGACGATGCCGCTGGGGAGCATCTCGATGAGGACGCGCACCTCGAGGCGCGCATCGGGGTCGGTCGCGTCGATCTCGACGAAGCCGCCCTCGTCGTCCTCCACGATGCGCACGGCGGTCGGCACGAACCGAGGCGACCACGCCGAGCCCGCACGGTGGCCCGCGACGCCGGTCGTGCCGACCCAACCGCGCGATCCTTCCGGCAGCACGGAGACGGTCACCTCGACGTCGACACCGTTCGTCGCGCGGGGTGCCCGCGCCGAGGCGGCGACCAGCGCGAGCTGCGTGTCGTCGAGCGGTCCGGGATCGGCCCCCCAGTGGGTGACGGTCGGAAGCGAGTCGAGCGGGAGGGCGAGGACGAGCGCGACTCCCGAGGCGGCCAACCGCACGACCGGCGGCCACGACGCGCCGCCGGAATCGGATGTGCACGGGGACGGTGCTCCTGCGATGCTCACGCGTCTTCGCCTCTCGAGATCTGCCGCCGCTGGCGACTCTGCAAACGTTGGTCAGGACGTTATCACGCGACGTACGCTTCCTGCAAACGTTGGTCAGAAATTGACCACGCTCGCCGTCCGGCCGCCTGGATGCCGAGCGGGATGGACGTCCGTCAGCGGCGAGGCGCGGTGCTCTCTCGCACGACCAACTGCGGCCGGACCGCGGAATCCTGGGGGCGCTCTCCCGTGCGCATCCACTCGTCGAGCAAACCGAACGTGCGCCGCCCGAGGTCGGTGAAGTCCTGCGCCACGGTCGTCAGCGCGGGCACCCACATCTGCGCGAACGGCTGGTCGTCGAACCCCACCACGCTCACGTCTTCGGGGATGCGGCGCCCCCGCTCGACCAGCGCGCGGGCCACACCGATGGCGAGCTCGTCATTTCCGCACAGGATCGCGGTCACGTCGGGGTCGTCCACCAACGCCTGTGCGGCGTCGTAGCCCGAGGTCGGCGAGTAGAGCGCCGGCACGACGTCCGGAACCGGGGCCCCGGCGGCCTCGAGCGCCGCGCGCCAGCCCCATTCGCGGCCGCTGCGCCGAC
>CANSLE010000078.1 GCA_947647645.1 uncultured Microbacterium sp. | reverse complement strand
GTCGACCGACACGACGGCGCACCCGACCCGGTCGGCCAGGGCGGCGACGGCCGGCATCTCCGAGTCCGGCCCACCCGAGACGAGGCCCCCGCCGTGCAGGTGCAGCAGCACCGGGACGGGTCGCGGGCAGTCGACCGGCAGCGCGACCACGACGGCCACGTCTCCCGCGGAGCCCGGGATCGTCCGCACCGTACGGGTGAACGCGCCGTGGCCGGTGAGCTCGGCATCCGTGGCGATCGCTTCACTCGCCCGCAGGCGCGTGACGTCGTCCGCCGTGATCGAGACGACGATGTCGTCGAGCTCGTCGAAGGCGCGCGCGATGCCGGGATCGAGCGGTGGACGGGGCAGCGGCGTCATCCCTTCACCGCGCCCTGGAGCAGCGCCGCGACGAACTGCCGCTGGAACACCAGGAACACGATCAGAGTGGGCAGGAGGATGAGGATCGATCCGGCGCACAGCAGCGGGATGTCGGTTCCCCATTGGCCCTGGAAGGCGCCGAGCGCCCCCGCCATCGTCCGCTTGGTGGGGTCGTCGACGAGCACGATCGCGAGCAGGAACTGGTTCCACGTCCAGAGGAACAGCAGGATCGCCAGCGACGAGATCGCGGGCCCCGACAGAGGGACGTGGATGCGCCAGAACAGCTGCCAGGTGCTCGCCCCGTCGGTGCGCGCCGCCTCGGTGAGCTCGTGCGGCATGTTGACGAAGTGCGCCCGCATCCACATCACCGCGAACGGCATGAACAGGCCGATGAGCGGAAGCACGATGGCCCACTGGGTGTTCAGGAGGCCATAGCTGCGGATCTGGTAGTAGATCGGCACGATGATGCCCTCGATCGGCAAGGTCAGGCCGAGCACGAACACGACGAACAGCGTGCGCGACAGCGGCACCTTGAGATGGCCGAGTGCGAAGCCCGCGAGCGTGGCGACGAAGAGGCTCACGGGGACCACGGCGAGCTCGATGAGGATGCTGGAGCCCAGCATCTTCATCATGTTGGCCGACTGGAAGGCGAGGACGAAGTTGTCCCAGTGCGGCTCGGCCGGCCACGACAGGCCCGACGGGTACGTGCCCGGGGCATGCAGGGCGGTCACGAACAGGGAGATGAACGGGATGATCGTCAGCGCCATGACGACGATGAGCAGGAGGCGGCCGGACCACACCTCGACGGCGGAGGTCTTCATCAGCTCTCGTCCTTTCCGCGGGTGAGCTTGTTGAGCGGCAGCACGACGATGAGCACCAGCAGCGTCAGCACGACCGCCAGAGCCGATGCCTGTCCGACCTGGCGCTCGAAGAAGGCGAGGTAGTAGATCTCCAGGCCGGGGACCATCGTGCTGCGACCTGGTCCGCCCTGCGTCGAGATGTAGATGATGTCGAAGCTGCGGAGGGCGCCGATCACGGTGATGAGCACCGCGACGCCCAGCTCCTGACGGATGGCCGGCAGCGTCACCGTGAAGAACTCACGGATGGGACCCGCGCCGTCGATGCGCGCGGCTTCATAGAGAGCCGGGTCGATCTTGGTCATGCCCGCCAGCAGGAGGAGCATGCACAGGCCGAGCGACACCCACGCGCCGATCACGCCCACGGCGGGCAGCGCGGTGTCGAAGTCGCCGAGCCAGGCGCGGGTGATACCGCCGAGGCCGATCGCACGAAGGAACTGATTGATCGCGCCGTCGGCCGCGAGCAGCCACGTCCACATGATGCCGGCCGCCACGAGCGGGATGACCTGCGGGAGGAAGAGCACGGTGCGCGAGACCGACGCCAGGCGGCTGCCGCCGAGCTTGCGGATGAGCGCGGCCGCGATGAGCCCGACCGTCACGGGGATGATCGAGAAGTAGAGGATGAGCGTGAGCGCGTTGAGGATGGGCCCCAGCAGCTGCGCGTCGGTGAAGATGCGCACGTAGTTGTCGAAGCCCGCCCACGTCGCCGTCGTGACGCCGTTCCAGTTGTAGAAGGAGTACTGGACCGTCGAGGCGAGCGGCACCAGCACGAACAGGGCGTAGAAGGCGAAGGCGGGGGCGACCAGCGCGAGGCCGACGACCCCCTCCCGCGACCAGCGCGCGCGTCGCGGGCGCTTCTCGCGGGAGGGAGCGATCGCACGGCCCCGCGCAGCCCGGGTCTCCCCGGGCTGCGTGGAGGTGCTCATGATCAGCCCTTCTTGCTGCTCAGGTAGTCGGTCTGCACCTGCGTGAGCAGGCCCGACGGGGTCTGCTTGCCCGCGAACAGCTCCTGCAGGTTCGGTGTGAGGCTCTTGGCGTAGATCGAGCCGGTGGCGTTGGCGATGAAGTCCATCGAGCCGTTGTTCTGCGACAGCTGTGCGCCGGCGGCGAGGGTCTCGGCCGTCACGGTGCCCTCCTTGACGGCGGGCATGAACGCGTCCGCCGGTCCCATCGGGTGCGACCCGCCCTTCTGCACGGCGATGGTGCGCGCCGTGTCGTTCGTGGCGACCCAGTTGAAGAAGAACGCCGCGCAGTCGGGGTGCGCCGCCTTGGCGGACACGCCGTAGGTCAACGGCGCCGACATCGCACCGATCTGGCCGCCGGCCTGCAGGGGCGGGGCGAGGAAGAAGCCCACGTCGCCGGGCATCTGGGTGTCGAACTTGCCCGACTCCCAGTCGCCGTTGAAGATGAACAGGCTCTGCCCGCTGGTGAAGCGGCTGATCATCTGCGAGTAGTCCATCGAGTTGGCGTCCGCGGCGAAGTAGCCCGCCTTGATCCACCCGTCGAGATGCCCGGCCGCCTTCACGTTCTCCGGCGAGTCGATCGTCGCGCCGTCCTTGAGGAAGATCCAGTCGTTGATCGCGCTCGGCTTCCCGTAGCTGGCCATCAGCGCCTGCAGCGGGAAGGCGAGTCCACCGGTCGCGCCGCCGTTGAACTGCGCGATGGGCGTGATCCCGGCATCCTTGGCCTTCTTCAGATAGCCGTCGAACTCGTCGAGCGTCTTCGGCGCCGCGGTCATCCCGATCTGGGCGGCGAGCTTCTTGTTGTAGAAGACGCCGGTCACCGAGTAGTTGACGCCCATCGCGTACAGCGAGCCGTCGCCGCGCTGACCCTTGTCGTTGACACGCAGCTGCTCGAGCTGCGAGGACGGCCAGGAGTTCCACCCGTATCCCGCGGCGTAGCTGTCGAGGTTGTAGAGCAGCTTGTTGGTGACGAGGTCGACGATCGTGGGCAGGCGCATGATGTCCGGCGGCGAGTCGACGAGCACACGCGGCGCGTTCTGGGTGATGACCGCGAACTGGTCCTCGCGCGTGTTGAACGTGACGTTCGGGAACTGCTTCGTGAACTCCTCCGTCAGGGCGTTGAACAGCGGGAACCCGGTCTCGACGTAGGCGCTGAGGGTGACCGGGTCGGCGCCGCAGCTGAGGGTGACGTTCGCGGTCGGGGTCTGAGCGGTCGAGGTGTCCGCTCCGGGAGGGGCGCAGGCGGTGAGCGTCACCCCCGCGATCGCTGTCGCGGCGACGACCGCCCAGGCGCGCATGTGTGTTGTGTTCGACATCATTGTCTGCCTTTCCGTGCAGTTTCTCGGTGCGAGGAGGGATTGCTGCTATACCGATTCAGCTCGCGTGCTAAAACGTACTAGCAGAGTTCGAGTCGCGCAACCCCCTCATCGGGAGGGAGACGACGGCCGAGAGGGGGACCGGTGGTCAGGAAACGGGTGACGCTGTCGCAGGTGGCGCGCGAGGCGCAGGTCGCGGCATCCACCGCCTCGCTCGTGCTCGCCGGGCGGGCCGAGGAGCTGCGCATCTCGACCACAGCTCAGGAGCGCGTGCGCGAGGCGGCGCGAAGACTCGGATACCGGCCCAACGCTCTGTCGGCGGGCCTGCGCACGGGCACCACGCGCACGCTGGGGTTCGTCTCCGACTCGGTGGCCTCCTCTCAGCTGGCCGGAGAGATGATCCGCGGCTCGATCGAGGCGGCCCGTGCGCGCGGCTACATGGTGTTCGTGGGCGAGACCGGCGGTGACGCGCATCTGGAGCGCGACCTGCTCGACGCGATGTTCGATCGGCAGGTCGACGGGGTGGTGCTGGCCACGATGATGACCCACGCCCGCGCGATTCCCGCGGCCGCAGCACGGATGCCGACGGTGCTGCTCAACATCGAGCCGACCGACGACGCCGACTACGTGCGCGTGCTGCCGGACGAGGTCGCGGCGGGCGCCGCGGCCGCGCGCCTGCTGGTGGACACCGGGCATCGGCGCATCCACCTCATCGGCGTCGGCGACGACCCGGCGAACGCGCACCCGTTCGGCCTCGCCGCCGCCCAGCGCCTCAGCGGCGCCCTCTCGGTCTTCGCCGAGACAGGGCAGCAAATCGTGTCGGCACGTCCCACGGTGCAGTGGCTGCCGCCGGAGGGCTTCCGCCTCGTGTCGGACGTGCTCGACAGCGGCGCCGACGTCGATGCGCTCCTGTGCTTCAACGACCGCCTGGCGATGGGCGCCTACCAGGCGCTCCAGGAGCACGGCGTGCGCGTGCCCGAGGAGGTCTCGGTGCTCTCCTTCGACGACACGTCGTTCGCCCGTTGGCTGCGGCCGGGCCTCACGACCTTCGCCTTCCCGCAGCGCGCGCTCGGCCGAGCCGCCGCGGACGAGCTCATCGACCTCATCGAGCGTGGCGCCGCGGCAGACGGATCATCCCCTCCCCCGACGGCGCACCTGGTTCCACTGCCGTTGCGGATGCGCTCGTCGGTCGCCGACCGGACCTAGAGCGTGTCGCCAAATGATTCCGGCGGTGAGTTGGGAGCCTGATGGCGTGTCGCGATTTCAGGTGCTCTCGGATGCTCAGTGGTCGTTGATCGACGGGATGCTGCCGCGTCCGACAGGTCGTAAAGGGCGGCCGTTCTCGGATGCGCGGACGATGGTCGAAGCGATTGTCTATCGGTATCGGACGGGCATCGCGTGGCGGGACCTGCCGGAGGCTTTCGGGCCGTGGCAGACGGTGTGGACCTGGCATCACCGGATGGCGAAGGTGGGCACCTGGGACAAGGTGCACGCGAAGCTGACCGCGGCGGCGGACGCTGCGGGGCTGGTGGATTGGTCGCTGTCGGTGGACTCCACGATTGCCCGCGCGCATCAGCACGCGACGAACACCACGCGCCTCACAGGGGGCTGGGTCGAACTACACGAATCTGCGGGAAGAGCCGCCTGATCACAGCATCGGCCGCTCTCGCGGCGGCTTGTCGACCAAGGTCCATCAGCTCGTCGACGGCAACGGGCTGCCCCTCGTCACGATGATCACGCCCGGTCAGTCTGGGGACTCGCCGATGTTCTTGCCTCTCATGGCACACCTGCGTGTCGGACGCGAGACAGACTCGCTACCCGGTATGACAAGCACGCCCTCATCTACCGCGCCGCTGTCATCCTCAACGCCGTCATCGCTTGGACGCGCCTTCTCACTCAACCAGGCTAAGGCGGGCGACCGCTACCTCAAGCCGTGCCCGCTGCGCACTGTCCAGCCCAAGGATCGGTAGCGGCAGACTTCGCTGGCTGACCAGCCCAAGGTGCTCAGCGATCGCAGCCATCACTCGAAGACTGCCGTAATCAGCGAAACAGTCCCACAAGGGCTGCAGCTCCGCAGAACGACGCAGTGCTCCCGACGCGTCACCTTCAAGGGCCGCTCGCGTCAAGCCGAGCGCGGTCGCCGGGAGCGTGCCACCGACGACGGAGTACCAAGCATCGCACCCGGCATTCAGACCGGCCGCAGCGAGCGGATCTCCCGAAACGCCAATGGTCACATGCGCGGGGAACAGACCGCGAAGTTTGGCGACCCTCTGTCGCGCCGCAGCCTCATCGGTCGGCACGCCTGGGATCTTGACTGACGCGATCCCATCCAGCCCCGCGATCGCCGAGTAGAGGTCGTCGTCGAAGGTGAAGCGCGTCGTGATCGGATTGTCGTAGACGATCACCGGCACATCGCTTCGCTGGACGACCGTCTCGAACAGTCCATAGACGTCGTCACGTGTCAATGCCTGGTAGCTGACCGGCGCAAGGAGCAGACCCCGCGCCCCGGCAGCCTGCGCATCGTCGGCGTGGTGGAGTACATGACTGGTACGCAGTGCACCAATTCCCACGAACACCGGCACGTCGCCTGCAGCTTGCACGGCCCGTTGCGCGACCAGGGCACGCTCACTCCGGGACAGATACGGATACGACCCCGTAGAGCCGAGCGCAGTTACCGAGTCCACATCGGCGTCAACCAAGCGCTCTACCAACGCGGCGAACGCTCGCTCATCGACCTGATCATCCACCAGAGGCGTAAGAGGAAAGGCGCTCAGGCCAGCAAAGATCGACACTCGACCATCATGCCGCGACGATGACTGGCGCGAATCCCACCAGACCGGCCTTTGTCAGACACGCCCTAGCTGTGATGTCCAGGGACGTTGTTTCGGCGACACGGTCGTGAAGAGCTGAGGGGCAAGCGAGCCTCCAACCATGGCCGCGTCTGCCATGTTCCAGTTCGTGCAGACCTCTCTGGCCGGTGGTCGAAGGTGAGCGAGACGATCGCGCGCTCCGCGCATGATGTCGCGGTCCAGCCGGACCGAGCCGAAAGAGACGACAAAGCCGAAGATCACGATGCCGAGGATGGGGAACACCCACCACGGGACGAACTGCTCGGTGAGGATCGGGAAGAGGTAGGCAGAACCTTGCGGCGATGTGGAAGAGCTACCGAGCCGTCGGCTACTCACGTCTGATCTTCACCAACACCGTGAGCGTGCTGCAGGTCACGGAACTAACCGCAACGGCAAAGTCGAGCGCCTCGACCGCTAAACAGAACCCACCTCGGCATCGGAGGCCACACCCCCATCGACCGAATCAACAACGGTCGAGGTCAGTACACCTAGACCCGGAAGACGGAGTGGACGGGCCCGCACACCTCGCGCCCGCGGAGGTCGACGAGCTCCATCAGCACCGCCGTCCCTGCCAGCTGCAGGCCGAGCTCGTCGAGCAGGTGCTGGCCGGCGCGCAGGGTGCCGCCCGTGGCGAGGATGTCGTCGACCAGCAGCACGCACGTGCCCGCCTCGAGGTCGCCACTCATCTCGATCTCGGCCGTGCCGTATTCCAGGGCGTAGGAGACGGATGCCGCGGGCCGCGGCAGCTTGCCCGCCTTGCGGATCGGCGCCATCCCCACACCCGCCGCGATCGCGACCGCGCCGGCCAGCATGAACCCGCGGGCCTCGATGCCCGCGACGACATCGAAGGTGCCCGCGAACGGCTCAACGACGGCGTCGACCACCGTGCGCAGGGCCGCGGCGTCGGCGAGCAGCGGCGAGATGTCGCGAAACAGCACTCCTGGCTCGGGGAAGTCGCCGATGCTCGCGATGAGCGCTTCGGCATGGGCGAGGGCCTCGGAAGTCACCGGTCAAGGCTAGTCGCCCGCCGCCGTGCGCAAGCGTTTGCGCCGCGGCGGCGCCCGTGACATCGTGGAGCCCATGACGTCGCAGCCGACCTCCTCCCTTCCCGACCTCGGCCCCCTCCCCGCCATCGACGAGAGCCGCCCCGGTGCCGAGTGGTGGCGCACCGCGGTGATCTACCAGATCTACCCCCGCTCCTTCGCCGATGCCTCCGGCGACGGCATCGGCGACCTGCCCGGCGTGACGGCGCACCTCGACGACCTGCGCGCCCTCGGCGTGGACGCCGTGTGGCTCAGCCCCTTCTACCGCTCGCCGCAGAAGGATGCCGGGTACGACGTCGCCGACTACCGCGACGTCGACCCCCTCTTCGGCACGCTCGCCGACGTCGACGAGCTGCTCGCCGGCGCCCACGATCGCGGCATCCGGGTGATCGTCGACCTCGTGCCCAACCACAGCTCCGACCGCCACGTCTGGTTCCAGGAGGCTCTGGCATCGGCGCCCGGCAGCGCCGCCCGCGCGCGCTACCTCTTCCGCGACGGCAAGGGCGAGAACGGCGAGCTGCCGCCCAACAACTGGGAGTCCGTCTTCGGCGGCCCGGCCTGGACCCGTGTGACCGAGGCCGACGGCACCCCCGGCCAGTGGTACCTCCATCTGTTCGACACGTCCCAGCCCGACTTCGATTGGTCCAACCCCGAGGTGCAGGAGGAGTTCCGCGGCATCCTGCGGTTCTGGCTCGACCGCGGCGTCGACGGCTTCCGCGTCGATGTGGCGCACGGCCTGGTCAAGACCGACGGCCTGCCCGACCACCTTCCCGCGGTGGATGCCGACAGCATGGGCGGATCGGACGACGACATCCCGTACTGGGGCCAGGAGGGCGTGCACGAGATCTACCGCGACTGGCACCGTGTGCTCGCGGCGTACGACGGCGACCGTGCGCTTTGCGCGGAGGCGTGGCTTCCCACCGTCGACCGCACCGCCGAGTGGGTGCGCTCCGACGAGATGCACCAGGCGTTCAACTTCCCCTACCTCATGACCGAGTGGGATGCCGCGGCCATCCGCGAGGTCATCTCCGAGTCCCTGCGGGCGTTCCCCGCGGTCGGCGCCCCGGCGACCTGGGTGCTGTCGAACCACGACGTGGTGCGCCACGCCTCGCGGCTCGCGCTCACCGCCGAGAACCCGCAGGGCCACGGCATCGGCCCGGACTCCCCCGGGCAGCCGATCCCGGAGGTGGGCCTGCGTCGCGCCCGCGCCGCGACGACCGTCATGCTCGCTCTGCCGGGCTCGGCGTACCTCTACCAGGGTGAGGAGCTCGGTCTTCCCGAGGTCATCGCCCTGCCGCCGGAGACCCGTCAGGACCCGACGTGGTTCCGCACCGACGGCGAGCGCTACGGCCGCGACGGATGCCGTGTGCCGGTGCCGTGGACCGCGGACGCGCCCGCATACGGCTTCAGCCCGAGCGGCAAGTCGTGGCTGCCGCAGCCCGCCGAGTGGGCGACGCTCGCCCGCGACGCGCAGGAGGCCGACCCCGAGTCGACCCTCTGGCTGTACCGCACGCTGCTCGCGACCCGCCGCGCGGAGGGCCTCGGTGCGGCGACACTCACCTGGCTGGACGGCTACGGCGACGACGTGATCGCGTTCCGCTCGGGTGCCGTCACCGTCATCGCGAACGTGGGGGGCACGGCGGTGACGCTGCCGTCGGGCACGGTGCTGGCCGCCAGCGAGCCGTTCGACGGCGCCGCGCTGCCCGTCGACGTCGCGGTGTGGATGCTCGCGGACTGATCGTGACCGGCATCGAGGAGGTCGCGCGCGCCGCCGGCGTCTCGACGGCGACGGTGTCGCGCGCCCTCAGCGGCC
>CANSLE010000077.1 GCA_947647645.1 uncultured Microbacterium sp. | reverse complement strand
ACCGCCGATCGTCGTCCCGGCGAGCGTCGGACCGCAGGCCCCCGGAACGGACCTCGCCACCGCGGACGCGGGCGTGGTGTCGGTGGCAGGGCCGGGCTGGGTCGCGCACCGTGACCTCGCCGTGAACCCCGAACAACGGGTGGCGGCGATCGCGGGCCACGAGCTCGTCCTCACCCGGACCGAGTTCGATCTGCTCGCGACACTCATGGAGTCCAAGCGCCGAGTGCGCAGCAAGGCCGACCTGACGCTCGTGCTGCGCGGAGAGTCGTATGTCACGAGCTATTTCGTCGGCGAGGCCGACAAGCGGGCGATCGAGGCCCACATGACGAACCTCCGCCGAAAGCTCGGCGACAACCCCGCCAACCCGCGCTACATCGAGACGGTGCGCGGCGTGGGCTACCGCCTCACCGCCGAGCACGCCGCCTGAGCACGCCTCAGACCGTGAACCCCTGGTGACGCCGGAACAGCTTGAATGACATGAGCACCGTCTGAACGACGGTGACGACGCCGACGATCGGCCATCCGACCCAGAGGATCGCGGACTGCGCCACCGGGTCGAGCATGTTCCAGACGACGGCGACGGCGATCGCCACGATCGCCAGCATGATGAACGGCACCCAGTGGCCGATGCTGCCGCCGCCGCGTTCCGCCTTCGCCTGCATCGCCCAGTTGTCGACCTTCTTGCGGGACAGGAAGCGGGTCCATGAGCGGAGGAAGTGGCTGATGCGCACCCACATGAAGATCTCCGCCGGGAACATGAACACGGCGAACATCAGGTCCCGGCTGTCGCACGTCTCCATGGCACGGGCGACGCGCAGGTTCAGCAGCATGGCGACCGCAGGCGGGACGAGCCACCACGGCGAGAAGACGAACGCGTTGATCGACAGCGAGGCGATCAGCAGGGTGAGGAAGGCCACACGCACGAAGAGGTTCGTGAGCATGGAGAAGTTCTCGAACCAGCGCAGGCGCAGGTTGGGGTGGAAGGGCTGTCCCTTCGTGTCACCGCGCTGGCCGGGCCACATCAGCTCGATCGCGCCGTACGTCCACTTCACCTGCTGGGCGTCGTAGCCCTTCAGGGTCGTCATCCCCCCGACATCCGCGCGCGCGAACGGGCTGATCTTGGTGAGGTAGCCGGCGCTCTTGATCTGCAGCGACAGCAGCGAATCCTCGACCTCGCTGTCCTTGACCCACGGGGAGTTCTGATGGTTCGCCTTCATGACGTCGCGCAGCGCCGTCGTCGAGAAGATCGAGAACTGACCGCCCAGCACCGCCATGTTGCGCCCACGCAACAGGTTCTGCAGGTTGAACGCCGCGAACTGGGTGCGCTGGCCCGCGATGAGGAACTTCGCGACGAGGCCCGTGATCGGCTTGTCGTCGATCGAATAGATGGCCGAGATGCCGCCGATGCGAGAGTCGCCGACCGCCTCGGCTTCGAGGTACTCCACCGCGCGCCGGTCGGCGATGGTGTCGCCGTCGACGCCGAGCAGGTAGTCGTACCCCTCGACGAGGGCGTAGCCGTAGTTGAGCGCGCCGACCTTCTTGTCGGGGTTCTTGCCGATGTCGTGGACGAAGACCTCGGTGAACTGCTCGCCGAGCTCGGTCGTGATCTCATGCGGGCCGCTGAACTCCGAGGCGATCTTCACCGTCGCATCGGACGTGTTGTTGACGACGACGTGGATGACGTCGGGGACGCGGCTCTGACCGAGCAGCGAGCGGATCACGTCCGCGATCGAGCCCTCTTCGTTGTACGCCGGGATGACGCAGCCGATCGTCGAGCGGTGCACCGTCGTGTTCTCGAGCACCGAGGCGAAGTCGTCGAGGTCGGGGATCGCGAGATCGGCGGGATGCGGCGGCATCTCCTGCGCGGCGTACCCGTACGGGTTCGCCGGCGGCACGGGAGGCGACGCGAACGGCGCAGCGGTGAACTGCGGCTGGGCGGCCTGCCGTCCGGTGTCAAAGGGCGTGCTCACGATAGGTACCTCGCGTCTGCGGTGGGCAACAGACTATTGAGTGGAAGCGGTCGGTGAGAAGATCGCCACCGGAAGAACCTGGTAGACGGTCTGCTGCGTGAAGCTGGTGTCCGTGTTCGCGGCACCCTCGACCCAGATCTGCAGCGCGAACTGCAGCGTGAGACCGTAGGTGTCCGCCGGCAGTTGGTGGATCGTCGTCGTGGGCACCAGCAGACCGCCCTGGAAGCTGTTCAGCAGGAGGCCACGGTCGGAGCGCAACGTGTCGGTGGGCACGAGCGTACGCGGATCGGCCGAGAACTGGAACGGCGACATCATCTGCTGCTGGCCGATGGTCGACTGCGCCACCTGCGAGGTGATGCTGATCATCGACAGGTATACGCGACGCTTCTGCGTGAGCACGGCCTTCTCGTCGACGCGGTGGTCGTAGACGTTGACCGCGAAGCCGAACGTCTTGTCGTTGCCGGGTGCCCATTCCTGGGTGCGCTTCGGGGAGGCCGCCCAGATGTCCAGACGCACCTCGAGGCCGTCGGCGACATCGGTGGACAACGACACCGATCCGTCGTATGTGAACTTCGAGTCGAAGGGCATCGACACCGCCGTGGATGCCGAGGGTCGCGGTGCCGGGGTGGCGACCACGTTCTGCTGCAGACCGTTGAAGGCGCTGGCGATCTGGGTGCACCCGGTGAGCGAGGTCATCAGCACGAGTCCGGCGGCGACGGCGCCGGCGGCGCGGCGACGGGGGGTGCGGAGGGGGTCGGCGAGCATGATGCCCACGTTATCCGCGGACGGCGCCGTCGCTCCGGCATCTGTGGAAACCTCGACGGGCTCTTTACCCGATCTTGAGGAAGCGCGGATCACCCGTTGCGCTGTGCGGCGATGGCGATGGTCAGGGTGTCGCTGGCCGTCTGCTTGGCGAATTCCGTCGAGGTCGGGGTCGTCTGCACGAGGAAGTCGTACTCGAACTGGACCGTCACATACGTCGTGCCGGCCGGCACGGCGCCCACGTTGAAGGTGTTCGAATAGCTGTAGGGCGAGAGCACCAGGTAGCCGGGCGAGACCGTCGACTGGTCGACCTGGGCGTCGAGGGGCGCGAAGGTCTCGGTCGCGTCCGCGGGGATCGCCGTCATCGTCGCGCGCTGCAGGTAGACCTTCTGCCCGTCGTTGGGGGTGACCGTCGTCACCATCGACAGGCTGACCGGCTTCACCGCCGTCGCGGTCCAGCGATCCATCCGCAGCGCGGACCAGTAGTTCACCGTCGCCGAGACGGCCCCGGCCGTGAGCGTGCGCTGCGTGGATCCACCGGACAGGTCGTTCGAGACGGGTGGGGCGACGGGGCTCACCGCCGTCGCCGACGGTGCCGGCGTGGAGGGCCCGGCCCAGGGCGCGGGTCCGCATCCGGCCAGTGGCAGAGCGAGGGCCGCCAGTGCGACGGCAGCGGTGCGAAGCATGCGCCGACGTGCCGTCCCTGTCGTGCGGGCGGCATCCCTCCCGGGTCTTCCCATCCGGTCGGTCCCCTTCACGTCGCGAAACATTTACATATCGGAAACCGCTGAAGTTTGCAATCCGGCAGACCCCTAGGCAATACTCGGGAGAGCATCAGCTACACACTACCGCTTCATTCTCATCCCCCCCATCTGCAAGAAGACCCCGGATATACGGAACGAGCGGATCATCAGGTACCCCCAGACCCGGATTCGAAAGCAGGCACTCATGAAGCATCGACTCAGCAAGGCCGTGGCATCCGCCGCGATCGCCGCAGGACTCGTGTTCGCGGCCCCCGCAATGGCCCAGGCATACACGCCCACCGGCCCCGACACCGTGTCGGTCTCCGTCACGAGCGCCGGCCCGGTTCCCATCACCGGCTTCCAGCCCGGCGCGACCGTCACCTTCACCCTCGTCGGTGAAGGCGTGACGGGTGCGAACCTCGCCGTCGTGAAGTTCGCCGTCACCTCCACGTCCGTCACCAAGACGGCGAACTCCTCGGGTGTGGCGACCGCCGAGGTGAGGAACGTCCCCGCTGGCGCCCAGTGGACCCTCTCCGCGACGGGCGCGCGCTCATCGTCCGAGGCGGGCGGCAGCACGCTGCCCTCGACGGGTGGCGACAGCGAATCGCTGCTCGGCATCTGGGTCGGCGGAGGCGCTCTCGTCCTCGCCGGCGCGACGGTCGCCGTGGCGGCCACGGTTCGCCGCAACCGCCAGGAGAACAACGCCTGACGCGCAGACACGACGAAGGAGCCCCCCGGCCACGGCCGGGGGGCTCCTTCGTTCACCGCGCGCCGCGGGTCAGCGAACGACCGCCGTCACACTGGTCAGGCGCGCCAGCACCTCCTGGCTGATGGATCCGAGCAGGAACCGCGCGAGCGCACCCCGGCCGTGCGTGCCCACCACCGCGAGCCGTGCGGTCATCGCTCGCGAGGCGATGACCCGCGACGGATAGCCGCGCTCGACGACACGCTCGACGTCGAGGTCGGGGAAGTCGACCGCGAGCCCGGCGAGTGCCAGCGCTTGCATCTCCTCGGTCGAGGCCTGCATGTTGGTGAGGTACATCTCCGGGTAGACCGCCAGGCCGTTGCGCGGCGCCTCCAGCGGTGTCCACACGCTCACCGCGGTCAGCGTCTCGCCGAGACGATCCGCCTCACGGGCCGCGAAACGCAACGCGTGCTCCGAGACCGGCGACCCGTCGATGCCCACGACGACGCCACGGCGGCCGACGAGCTCGAGGTCGGGCACGACGACGACGGGACACGACGCCCCGGCGACGATCCGGATGCCGTGCGCTCCCCGCGCCGGTCCGGCACCGGGTCCGCGGTAGTCGCTGCCGATCACGAGGAGGGCGGCATCCGCACTGGCATCGATCAGGCGAGCAACGGGGTTCCCGGTCTCGACACGGGTGACGACCTCGATCCCGGCATCCCGGACGGGCCCGGCCAGACGTTCGAGCACCGTGTCGGTCGCCGCGACGGCCTGCTCGAGCACCGCCGTTTCCCCGACGGCGCCGAGAGCGCCGCCGATCACCGAGACCAGCTCAATCCTCTGGCTCCCCGGCGGAGCGGCCTCGGCGCGGCGCACGGCCCAGCGGACGGTGCGTTCGGAGACGGGCGCGCCCGTCACGGCTACAACGATCGTGTCGACCATGGTTCGTCCCTCCGTTGGGATCTGCGTCTCTCTACGCTACGCGCGCGTCGCCCTCCGGTCACCAGCGCAGGCCGTGACTAACCGCCGGTGCGGCGCCTCACGAGACATCGGAGGCGGCGGCGACGCGGGGCTCGGCGGTGATGAGGATCGGGAGGTGGTCGCTGCGTCCCTGCGGGAGCGTCGTGATGGTGTCGATGTCGAATCCCACGCTCGTGGCGAAGTCGTAGTGCCCGCGGAAGAACTTGTAGCGCGTGTAGGTGCGCGCGTCGCTGAGCGTGAGCTCGTAGCCGGACTCCCGCACATGCTGGCCGAGGTTCTCCTTGAAGACGGGATAGTTGTAGTCGCCGACCATGAGGATGGGAAGGTCCGGGCCGAGGCCCGTCAGGTCGTCGAGCGCGGCCTGGATCTGCTTGCGGCGCAGCGAGTTGAGGGCGGTGAGAGGGGCCGCGTGGAAGCTCGCCACGATCAGCTCCCGGCCGTGGTCGATGTCGTGCAGCCGGACGGCGAGCATGCGCTCCTCGGCGGGTTTGAGGACACGGTCGTGCAGCGACTTCTTCAGCGCCAGCGACCGCACCTCCCGGGCGGCGAACAGGCTCTGGCGGTAGTACACGGCGAGACCGAGCCGGTTCCGCGCGGTCGCCTCGGCGAGGTGGAGGTCGCCGATCTCGCTGGGCAGCTCACCCGACACCGCTTCCTGCAGACACAGGATGTCGGCGCCGGTCGTCTCGACGAGCTCGTCGAGTTCGCCGATCGCCTTGTGCTTGTTGAGGTTGTACGAGATGACCTTCATCCCCCGCCTTCCGTCGCCCCCAGCCTAGGCGGCTCGGTGAGGAATCAGCTGCGTGTCGGGCACCGCCCGGACCGGGTCAGTCGGCGCCGAGGCTCCGCCGGGCACGCGTCTGCTCGGCGCGCAGCTCGAGCAGGTCGTCCGCCGGATAGCCGACCTCCGTCAGGGTGAGACCTCGCGCGGCGAGCACCTTCACCTCGCTGGTGCGCACGCCCTCGTCCCGGATCGCGGCGACGTCGGCCACCGTGAGCCTGCCCTCCCCCACGGCCACGCAGGCGCCGACGAGCGCGCGCACCATGCTGTGGCAGAAGGCGTCGGCCTTCACCCGCGCCACCAGGATGCCGCGCTCATCGCGGTGCCAGCCGAACTCGAGCAGGGTGCGGATCGTCGTGGCGCCCTCGCGCCACTTGCAGTACGCCGCGAAGTCGTGGAGACCGACGAGGGAGCGGGCCGCGGCATCCATCGCGTCGTGGTCGAGACGCGCCTTCACCGCTGTGGTGCGCAGACGTTCGAGGGGGTCGTAGCCCGACTCCCGGTCGGCGACGCGGTATTCGTAGCGGCGCCAGAGCGCGGAGAAGCGCGCATCGAACCCGGGGGCCGCCACCGCCGTGCGGTGGACGACGAGGTCGGGGTACGGCCCGAGCACACCGTTGAGGCGTGAGGCGAGTGCCTCGGGCACGCCGGCACGGCTCTTCTCGAGGCGCTCTCGCTGCGCGGGCGTGAGATCCAGGTGAGCCACCTGGCCGGAGGCGTGCACCCCGGCATCCGTCCGGCCGGCGACCACGAGCTGCGGATCCCCGCCGAGCACGCGCGTGATCGCGCCCTCGAGCGTGCCCTGCACGGTGCGCAGGCCCGGCTGGCGCGCCCAGCCGCGGAAGCCGGTGCCATCGTAGGCGAGGTCCAGACGCAGCCGCACGGGGTCGCCGTCCCGCGTCACAGCGTCACCCTCGGAGCGAGCCGGCGCTGCCCCTCGAGCAGACGGAGGGCCGCGGTGACGACGATGGGCATGACAGACCTCTCTGCGGAGCGGACGGCGCCGGGCACGGCTCAGGCGAGATGGGCGTCGACCTCGGCGCGGGTGGGCGGGTTGGCCCCCGCCCGCGATACCGTGACGCCCGCCGTCACCGCGGCGCGCCGCAGCGCGGCGGCGAAGAGTCCAGCGTCCTCGAACACGGCCGGCTCGTCGAGTGCGCTGGAGATGAGGCTCGCCATGTACGCGTCGCCCGCGCCGATGGTGTCGGCGACGGTGACGGCGAGCGCGTCGACCTCGGCGATGCCACCGGGACCGACGCCGATCGCCCCCGCACCACCGCGCGTCATGACTACGATGCGCGGCCCGTGCGACGCGATCTCGCGCAGCACGGACTCCGCGTCGAGGCCGGGGTAGAGCCACGCGGCGTCCTCGTCGCTCAGCTTGACGAGATCCGCGGATGCCGCGGCCTGCGCGAATCGCGCGAGGGCGACGTCGTGGCTGCCGACGAGCGCGGGACGGATGTTGGGGTCCAGGCTGACCAGAGCGGCGCCGCCGTCGCGGGCGCGGCGCAGCGAGCCGAGCACGGCGCTGCCGCCGGGCTCCAGGAACAGGGCGATCGAACCGGTGTGCACGACGCGGACACCCTCCGCGGACACCGTCGGCACCGCCCAATCGATCGCGAAGTCGTACTCGGCCGAGCCGTCGGCGCGCAGCCGCGCGCGGGCGGTGGAGGTCGCGGCATCCGTCCACGACTCCTCGTCGACGGTCACGCCCGAGGCGGTGATCTGCGCCGCGATGCGCTCTCCCCGCACGTCGCGGCCGAGACAGGTGAGCAGGCGCACGTCATGGCCCTGACGGGCAAGGCCCACGGCCACGTTGGCAGGGCTGCCCCCGACCAGTTCCCGGTCGCCCTCCGCCGTCTCGACGATGTCGATCAAGGCCTCACCGATCACCAGAGCATCCGCTTGCATACCCTCCAGTCTGGTGCACCGCGACGCTCCTGCGCGTCACCTGTGTGCCCGCGTCGCGCACCGCGTCGGAGGTGTCGCGTTCACGGTCGGAACGTACACTGGAGAACCTGCGCGTGCCCGCTCCACCGCGCTGCCCGCGCTCGCTCTCCTCCTCGGAAACAGCCCCCTCGTCATGACCGCACCCTCCGCTTCGCGCTACGCGGGCCTCGACGGCCTGCGCGCCCTCGCCGTGCTCCTCGTGGTGGTGTCTCACCTCTTCCCCGCATGGATCATGGCGAGCGGATTCATCGGCGTCGACGTCTTCTTCGTCATCTCGGGCTTCCTCATCACCTCCCTTCTCCTGCGCGAGCGCGAGCGCGACGGACGCATCGCCCTGCGCGCGTTCTGGACCCGGCGCGCCCGACGGCTGCTGCCCGCCCTCGTCGTCGTCGTGACCGTCAGCGCGAGCGTCGCCGGACTCGTCGGCGGCGACGTGCTGTACGGTCTCGGCCGCCAGGTGCTCGGCGCGATCACGTTCTCCTCGAACTGGGCGGCGGTCGCCGCGGGAGCCTCGTACTTCGGCAGCACGCAGCCGGAGCTGCTGCGAAACCTCTGGTCCTTGGCGGTGGAGGAACAGTTCTACGTGCTGTGGCCGCTCCTGCTACCGCTGTTCCTGCTGCTGCCTCGCCGATGGATGCGTGTGGCCGTCGCGGGCGTGCTGGCCGCGGCATCCGTCGTGTGGGCCGCGCAGGTCGTCGCCGGCGGCACGGGGTCGGGCGGGCTCACCCGCGCGTACTACGGCACCGACACCCATGCCTTCGGGTTGCTGATCGGCGTCGCCCTGGCGTTCCTCCTCTGCGGTCGCACGGCCTGGAGCACCTCCGCGCGCCCCTCCCTCGGGGGCGTCGGCCCCGCGTGGAGCGCGGTGATCGGTGGTGCGAGCGTGATCGGGGTCATCGCCGTCGGCGCGGCCGTCGACGGCGCCTCGTCCTATCCGTTCGTCCCCCTCGCCGCGAGCCTGCTGACAGCGATCGCGATCGCCGCGGCGACCCACACGGGCTCGTGGTTCGGGCGTGCGCTCGACGCGCAGCCGCTGCGCTGGATCGGCGAACGCTCCTACGGCATCTACCTCTGGCACTGGCCCGTCGTCGTCCTCCTCGCGATCGCGACGACCGGGTCCTTCGTCGAGGAGAAGGTGCCGGTGGCCGTCGGTGCCCTCGCCGCGGTCGTCACCCTCGCCGCCGCCGCCGTGTCCTTCCGGCTGCTCGAACAGCCCGTGCGCCGCCTCGGGTTCCGCGGCGCCGCGCAGGCATGGGTGCGACGGATGCGCTCCACCCCGTCCCGCCGCTTCGGCGCGATCGTGTCCCTCGGCATCGGCGCTCTCATGCTGGGCGGAACCACCGCGGCGGTCGCGG
>CANSLE010000076.1 GCA_947647645.1 uncultured Microbacterium sp. | reverse complement strand
GCTGCAGCGCCGCCGTCCACGCCGCGTCCGCCGCTGGTCACCGCGGACGCGCGGGACGCGATGACCCGACTCTTGTAGTGGAAGAACAGCTGGGTGAGGATGGCGATGAGCGTCGAGAAGACGAACGCCGTCGCGAAGAGGATGCCGGGCGAGAAACCGGGGACGTCGCCGGCCATGCCGCTGACGAGCAGCCCCAGGACGGAGATCGGCGAGAGCGACCCGGCCAGGGCGCCGTAGACGACCGTCATGCCGACCGGCAACGGATCCATGTCGTGCTTGGCGGCGAAACCCAGCGCGATGGGCGCGACCAGGGCGACCGCCGCGGGCGGGAACGTGCCCATCGCCGTGAGCAGAGCGCTCACGGCGAACAGCACCCAGGGCACCAGTGCGGTGCGCCCGCGGACGACGCGCACGCCGGCATCCACGATCACCTCGACGGTGCCGTTGAGCTTCGCGACGGCGAACAGGTAGGTCACGCCGACGATCGTCAGGAACAGACCGGCGGGGAAGCCCGCGAGGATGCTCTTCTGGTCGAGGCCGAGCACGAAGGTGCCGACGAGGAAGGACCCGAGGAAGCCGAGGATGCCGATGTTCACCGGCCGGAGGGTGGCGATGATCACCATCGCGAACAGGGCGAGGATCGAAATGAGTTGTGGGGACATCGTTGTCTCTTCTTCTTTCAGGGACGGCCCGCACCCCCGGGGGAGCGAGCCGTCCGTCTTCATCATCGGACGGCGAGGGCCGGCCGTACAGCATCGGTACTGAACGGCAGGAGCTCCTCCACGGGCAGGGCGAGCACGGCGTCGGCCAGACGCCGGGCGGTGCGACCCACGCCGACGGCCGGATATCCGTCCCACGTCCCGACCCGCGTGGTGAGCACCCCGGAGGGAGTGCGCAGACGGACGGCGGACCGGGCGCGCCCGCTCGACAGCTCGTGCACGAGCGTTCCCGGGGTCGTGGCGGCCACGGACAGCCCGACGCTGCCGGTGATCGCGAGCGCGGGGTGCGCCGCGCCCATCGACATCATCACGACGCCGAGATCGTGGTCGTTCCCGGTCGGCGCGGACACGAGGGCGAACTTGGGGATCGCACGCGCCGCGGCATCCGGGACCGGAGCCAACCCCATGCGCACGGCACCGGCCCGGCGGAGGGTCTCGATGCGGGCACGCAGCGTCTCGCGCGAGTCGATGTCCGCGGGGGTGACCGCAGCGTCCAGGCCGAGATCCGCGGCGCGCACGATCACGAGGGGAGCACCCGCGTCGATGAGCGTGGCGGGCGTGCCGTCGAGGTCGTCCAGGGCGGAGCCGGTGGGCAGGAGCCGACCGGTCGAGCGGCCCGCGGGATCGACGAACCACAGCACGACCTCCAGGCCCGGAAAGGGGACCCCCGCGATCCGGGCTTCGCCGGTCTCCATGAACCGGCCGCCCGGGGTGGGCACCTCCGCGACGATGAGCTGACCCGTGTTGGTGTTGTGGATGCGCACGCGGGTGAGATCACCCGCCGGCGCGAGCCAGCCCTTGTGCAGCGCGTACGGCGCGATGGCCGCCGAGCAGTTGCCGCAGTTGCTGGACCAGTCGACGACGCCGTCCGCCACGCCGATCTGCGCGAAGGAGTAGTCGATGTCCGCATCCGCTCGCGCGCTCGGTGACACGATCACGGCCTTGCTCGTGGTCGAGGTGCCGCCGCCGACGCCGTCGATCTGACGGGAGTCGGGGCTGCCGTACAGCCGGGGCAGGATGTCGTCCAGGTTCGCCCCGGGGACGTCGAGGTCGTGGCGCGAGAACACCCAGCACTTGCTGGTGCCGCCCCTCATGAGCGTGGCTGGAATGTCGTACACGGTGCCTCCTGCGATGTGAGGACACCATCGTCCGTCGCACGTCGCATTCATCTCCATCTCGATTCGGTTCATGGGCATGAAGTCTCTCTTCATCCGCTTTGAGGTGGCAGCTTCGCGCTTTTCGGCCTGACTGTGGCCTCTACGCCCAGATCGATCCGCTCCCTTACGTGAAGATTTGCTTCATGAGGATTCAGTTTCGGCCTGCGCAACTGTAAGCTGTGATGTCGGGAGGTGCGGATGCTCGATGTCAGGCGACTGGCGGTGCTGGTGGCGATCGTCGACTGCGGGTCGGTGACCGCGGCCGCCGCAGAGCTCGGCTACTCCCCCTCCGCCCTCTCGCAGCAGCTGCAACGTCTCGAACGAGAGACCGGGCATCCGCTCGTGAGACGACAGCCGCGCGGGATGGTGCCCACCGAGGCCGGGGCACTCCTCGCCGCCCACGGACGCTACGTGCTCCGTCGGCTGCGCGCCGCCGAGGCCGAGCTCGACGAGCTCGCGGGGCTGCGTCGCGGGCGGATCGCGATCGGGACGTTCCCCACCGTGGGCAGCACGCTCGTCCCCCTCGCAGTGCAGCGGTTCCGCCGCGACTATCCCGACGTCCGTCTCGACGTGCACAGCGCGCGGTACGACGAGCTCGTCGCGATGCTCCAGGAGGGGGCGATCGGTCTGTCGCTCCTCTGGGACTACGAGTGGAACCGCATCGACGACCCCGAGCTGTCGCTCATCCCGCTGATGGAGGACCCGACCGTGCTCGTCGTCGCGCAGGACCACCGCCTCGGACGCGTCCGCCACACGACGATGGCGGGGTTGGAGCACGAGGAATGGGTCGTCCGCAAGCGCGACCATCCGGTCGCCGAGGTGCTCGAGCGCAGCACCCGCGCGGCCGGCTTCACCCCCTCCATCGCGTTCGAGGCGAACGACTACCAGGAGGCGCTCGCGATGGTCAGCGTGGGCCTTGGGGTCGCACTCATGCCGCGCACCGCGGTCACCACGGCTCGCCCCGACGTGCGCGTCGTCAGCCTCGGCCAGCAGGCGCCGTCGCGACGGATCGTGCTCGCCCATCGCGCCGACCGGATCCGTCCACCCGGCGAGCGCGCGATGCACCAGATCCTGATCGATCTGGCCCGTGCGCAGGCTCTCCAGCCGTGAGGGGACGCGGCATCCATTCCCTAGACTTGAGCCATGACCAGGCCCCGCCTCTACTCCGGAATGCAGCCCTCCGCCGACTCCCTCCACCTCGGCAACTACATCGGGGCCCTGCTGCAGTGGCGGGACCTGCAGGAGGCGTACGAGGCCTTCTTCTCGGTCGTCGATCTCCACGCGCTGACCCAGCCGAACGACCCGGCTGAGCGCCGGGAGAAGACCCGTCGCACGGCAGCGCAGTACATCGCGGCCGGCATCGAGCCGTCGAAGTCGACGCTGTACGTGCAGTCTCACGTGCGCGCGCACGCCGAGCTGGCCTGGGTGCTCTCCACCATCACCGGGTTCGGTGAAGCCAACCGGATGACGCAGTTCAAGGACAAGTCCGCCCGCTACGGCGCGGACCAGACCAACGTCGGCCTGTTCACCTACCCGGTGCTGATGGCGGCCGACATCCTGCTGTACCAGACCGACATCGTGCCGGTCGGCGACGACCAGAAGCAGCACGTCGAGCTGACGCGCGACCTCGCGGAACGCTTCAACGGGCGCTACGGGCAGACCTTCCGGGTGCCGATGCCGGTGATCCAGAAGGACACCGCTCGCATCTACGATCTGCAGAACCCGACGTCGAAGATGAGCAAGTCCGCGGCGACGGATGCCGGCGTGCTGTGGATGTTGGACGCCCCGGACGTCTCCGCGAAGAAGATCATGCGCGCCGTCACCGACAGCGAGGGCGTGGTGCGCTACGACAAGGAGAACAAACCCGGCGTCTCGAACCTGCTCGTGATCTACACGGCACTGACGGGCCGTCAGATCCCCTCGATCGAGGACGAGTATGCGGGCCGCGGCTACGGCGACTTCAAGAAGGGACTCGCCGAGGTGGTGGTGAACGAGTTCGGACCGGTGCGCGCGCGGGCGCTCGAGCTGCTCGAGGATCCTGCCGAGCTCGATCGCGTCCTCGCGGTGAACGCCGACCGCGCCGCCGAGGTCGCCGACGCGACCCTCGCCGACGTGTACGCGAAGGTCGGCCTGCTCCGCCGCGGCTGACCCGCGCCGGTGCGGTTGGGCTTGCTGGCGCGGCATCCTGCACAACTCCTCCTCTCCTGCGCTTGACGGTCACCCGCCACTCCGGCGGGACATCTGAGAAGGAGTTATGCAGCCGCGCGGCGGCCTGCTCGCGACGCGCGCGTGCGCAACAGCGCGCGAAGCGCGGCCTGAACCTCGTCGGGGCGGTAGAGGATCTGCGCCGCCGTCAGGCGAAGAACGACGTAGCCGCGCGCCGCGAGGGCGAGATCGCGCTCACGGTCTTTCACCTGCTGCCGCCAGTCCGAGTGGAACTCCCTGCTGTCGCACTCGATCACGAGCCATCCGTCGACGAGAAGGTCCACGAACCCCACACCCTCGAAGCGGGCCTGCGGTCGGACGTGCGCACCCATGACCTGCAGCATCAGGCGGACGAGCGTCTCCGTCCCGGCCTGGGCTCTCCCGTCGACGTGCGTGCGCAGAATGCGATGCCGCCGCGGCAATTGGGCGAACAGCTCATCGAGGTCACCGGCACGGATCAGTCCCTTGTTGAGCGCCGAGTCGATCGTGGCGATGGCGTACCGCGGCGGCTGGCAGCGCACCGCATGGACCAGGGCGTCGAGGATGCCGACCGCCACCGTGCCGGCATCCTCGGGACGCGCCAGCGGCAACCAGTGCAAGCGCAGCTGCGCACGACCGGATCGCGGTGGCACCCGGCGCTGCGGATCATCGGGCGCGCGCAGCCGGCTGGCGCCCCGCTCGATGTGCACGTGGAGCGCGCCGTTCTCGAAGACGAACACGCCGTGTGCGGCGAGCAGGCTCAGGCAGGTGAGGCGCCCGCCGACGCGGACCGCCTCGACGACCGGCGCCGGCGCGGTCGCCGGAAGATAATGGTCGCGGCGTGCACGGATGATGCGACCGGTCCGAACGGCTTCGGCTACCTGATGCCTGGTCATTCCCCGCTCCTGCAGCTGGCGGGAGGTGAGACAGATGATGTCATCCATGCCGACATGCTGAGGGCGATCCGGCGGCCTCCGCCCCGTTCGAGCGGGATCCGTGGACAGCCGTCGCCACGAGCGCGATGGGGAGGACCCGGCGGCTCGCCTGCACAACTCCAGCTGAACCGGTGATGGGTTGGCGGCGTGGGAGGGGTCGCGCAGCCCAGGCGGAGTTACGCACGGCGAGCCGACCGAGGCCGCAGGGCGGTGGCCGACGGCGGCGAGCCCGATAGGCTCGCGGCATGCAACCGGTGACCCTCCGAACCGCGCGGCTCGAGCTGTCGCTGCCGACGGGCGACGACATCGACGCCATCTTCGCGGCGTGCCAGGACGAGCTGATCCAGCGCTTCACCACGGTTCCCTCCCCCTACGAGCGCACGCACGCCGAGGGGTTCGTCGTCAAGGCGGCGACCTGGTGGGATGCCGGGACGGAGGCGACCTGGGCGCTGCGCGCGGACGGCGCGCTCGCGGGGATGATCGGGTTGCACCGGGTCGCTGCGGGCTCGGCGGAGCTCGGCTACTGGCTGGCCCCCGTGGCCCGCGGACGCGGGCTGATCGTCGAAGCCGCCCGCGCCGTGGTCGACTGGGGCTTCTCGCCCGACGGCCTCGGGCTCGAGCGCATCGAGTGGCGCGCCGTGGTCGAGAACCCGGCGTCGCACCGTGTGGCGCAGCGCCTCGGGTTCCGGTACGAGGGCCGACTCCGCTCGGCGCTCGTGAACGGCGCGGGCGTGCGCAACGACGGCCTCATCGCCGGTCTGCTGACGACCGATGATCGCGCGCCGCAGGAGTGGCGCGCCCTGGTCTGATCCCGCAGGCCCCTGCCGGCGCGTCCGCGGCCCGTGGCAGGATGAGGCCATGCCCGAGATGCCGGAGGTGCAAGGTCTCGTCGACTTCCTCGCGGAGCGCGCATCCGGCCGGACGATCACGAAGGCCGCCGTCGCGAACATCGCGGCGTTGAAGACCTACGACCCGCCGATCGACGCCTTGGCCGGCGAGGTGATCGACGGCGTGCGACGACGCGGCAAGTTCGTCGACCTCGAGACGGATGCCGGCATCCACCTGGTCTTTCACCTCGCCAAGGCGGGATGGCTGCGCTGGTACGAGAAGGTGCCCGACACGGTGATCCGGCCGGGCAAGACGCCGATCGCGCTGCGGGTCCGCCTCGACGACGGCGCGGGCTTCGACCTCACAGAGGCGGGCACCAAGAAGTCGCTCGCCGTGTACGTCGCCCGCGATCCGCACGATGTCCCCGGGATCGCCCGGCTCGGCCCCGACCCCCTCGCGGACGCGTTCACGCGGGACGCCCTCGCGAGCCTCCTCACCGGCCGACGCACCCAGATCAAAGGGGTCCTGCGCGATCAGTCGATCGTCGCCGGCATCGGCAACGCCTACTCCGACGAGATCCTCCACGCCGCCCGCATGTCGCCGTACGCCCTCGCCGCGAGTCTCACCGACGACGACATCGACCGGCTCTACGCCGCGATGCGCACGACGCTGACGGATGCCGTCGCCGCCGCGACCGGCAGACCGCCCGCCGATCTGAAGGATGCCAAGCGCCGCGGCATGGCCGTGCACGGTCGCCGCGGTGAGGCGTGTCCGGTGTGCGGCGACGAGGTGCGCAGCGTGTTCTTCGCCGACAACTCGCTCGAGTACTGCCCGACCTGCCAGACCGGCGGCAAGCTGCTGGCGGACCGCCGGCTCTCGCGCCTGCTCAAGTAGCGGCAGGCACAAAGCCGACGCGGAATGAAATCCCCACCGACGCGTTGAGTAGGATCAGGTGCAAGAAACGTGCTCCGGGGTCGGTGTGAATCCGAACCGGCGGTGACAGTCCGCGAGCCCCTCTTCGCAGGGGTTGATCCGGTGGAATTCCGGGACCGACGGTGATGCGTGACGGTTCGACAGAACCCGATCGCTAGTCCGGATGGGAGGCAGCACGGACGTGGTCGTGCGTACGCGACGACGTCTGCGGTGTCGATCGTGCCCCGGAGTCTCACAGGAGGACGACGGATGGCCGCGACAGACCGCGACGACACGGTGATCGACCGCGCGATGCGCCACGCCCTGGAGATCGCGCTGCGGGGCCCGCGCGGGATCAACCCGCAGGTCGGCGCGGTGCTCCTCTCGCCCGAGGGCGACGTGCTCGCGGAGGGATGGCACCGCGGCGCCGGGACGGCCCACGCCGAGGTGGACGCTCTCGCGAACCTCGCCGCCACCGCCGGACCCGACGCCGCGCGCGGCGCCACCGCCGTCGTCACCCTCGAGCCGTGCAACCACACCGGGCGTACCGGGCCGTGCAGTGAAGCCCTGATCGCCGCCGGCGTGGCCCGCGTGGTCTACGCCGTCGATGATCCGGGCGAGGCCTCCTCCGGCGGCGGCGCTCGTCTGCGCGCCGCGGGCATCGACACCGTCGGCGGCATCCGCGCGGATGAGGGACGGAGCCTGCTCGACTCCTGGCTCACCGTGCAGCGGCTCGGGAGGCCCCACGTCACCGTGAAGTGGGCCCAATCCCTCGACGGGCGCGCGGCGGCGGCCGACGGCTCCAGCCAGTGGATCACCGGCCCCGATTCACGCGCCGACGTGCACCGTCGCCGCAGCCTCGCCGATGCGATCGTGGTCGGTACCGGCACCCTGCTGTCGGACGACCCCGCCCTCACCGCGCGCCGCCCCGACGGCACGCTCTACGCGGATCAGCCCCGACCGGTGGTCGTGGGAACGCGCGCCGTCCCCCAGGATGCCGCCGTGCGCCGGCATCCGCGTCCGTTCATGCAGGACGAGGGCGAGGAGCTCGTCGACCTCCTCGATCGCCTGCGCGAACTCGGGGCGCACCGCGTCTTCGTGGAGGGCGGCCCGACGCTGGCGTCGTCGTTCGTTCGCGACGGCCTCGTCGACGAGGTGCTCGTCTACGTCGCCCCCACTCTCATCGGCGGGCCGGGCCTCGCCGTCGGCGACCTCGGCGTCGCGTCGATCGACCAGCAGCGACGGCTCGCGGCGGCATCCGTCGAACGATACGGGGAGGATCTGCTCGTCATCGGACGCTTCGGCCCGGCGACCGCCGCCCCACTGGACACGACCACGGAGGAAGAGGACTGATGTTCACCGGAATCATCGAAGAGCGCGGCGAGATCGTCGCCGTCGAGCCGTCGGGCGACGGCGTGCGGATGACCGTCCGCGCGCCCCTGTCGGTGTCCGACGCACACCACGGCGACTCGATCTCGGTCAGCGGCGTCTGCCTGACCGTGATCGACCAGGGCGACGACTGGTTCACGGCCGACGTCATGCGTCAGAGCCTGGACATGGCGACCCTCGGCGCGTTCGGCCCGGGGACCCGTGTCAACCTCGAACGCGCGATGGTCGCGCACGGCCGCCTCGGCGGTCACATCGTGCAGGGGCACGTCGACGGCACCGGCACTGTGCTCGAGGTGCGGCCGGGCGCCCAGTGGCGCGTGATCCGCGTCTCGCTCCCCTTGGAGCTTGCCCCGCTCGTCGTCGACAAGGGGTCGATCGCCGTGGACGGCGTCTCGCTGACGGTCTCGAACGCCTCGGATGCCGCGGCATCCGAGGCCTGGTTCGAGATCTCCCTCATCCCCGAGACACTCGCGGCGACGACGCTCGGCGACCGGGTCGCCGGCGACCGCGTGAACCTCGAGACCGACATCCTCGCGCGGCACGTGCAGCGCCTCCTCTCCTTCACCCCCACCTCTCCCGAACACACCAACGAAGGGGGCTCCCGATGAGCCTGTCGACCATCCCCGAGGCCCTCGAGGCGCTCCGCGCCGGGCGGCCCGTCATCGTCGCGGACGATGAGAACCGCGAGAACGAGGGCGACATCATCCTGTCCGCCCAGCTCGCGACACCGGAGTGGCTGGCGTGGACGATCCGCTGGTCGAGCGGCTTCATCTGCGCTCCGATGCCGGCCGAGTGGGCCGACCGCCTCGACCTGCCCCCGATGGTGGCGGTCAACGAGGACGCGCGCGGGACGGCGTACACGGTCAGCGTCGACGCGTCTGACCGGGTCTCGACCGGCATCAGCGCCACCGACCGCTCGCACACGTTGAACGTGCTCGCCGACCCGGCATCCGTGCCCTCGTCGGTGATCCGTCCCGGACACATCCTCCCGCTGCGCGCCGTCGACGGCGGCGTGCGCGAGCGTGCAGGCCACACGGAGGCCGGTGTCGAGCTCATGCGTCTCGCCGGGCTGCAGCCCGTGGCCGCGATCGGCGAGGTCGTCGCCGAGGACGGGTCGATGATGCGACTGCCCGGGCTCCTGGAGATGGGCGCACGCGAGGGTGTCCCCGTCATCA
>CANSLE010000075.1 GCA_947647645.1 uncultured Microbacterium sp. | reverse complement strand
GGCGGCGACGCGCTGACCCCGGCACAGCGCGCGTGGGCCGCGGCCGAGCGGGCGTCGCGCCGCTGAGAACGGCCGCATCGCGTGTCGATCGAACAAACCTGCGAACGACTGTCTAGGGTGGGGACATGATCTCCTCGCTGCGCGGCCGCGTGCTGCACCTCGACACCGAGACGGCGATCGTCGAGGTCGGCGGTGTCGGCTTCAGCGTCGCCGTCCCCGCGCCGGTCGCGCGCGGCCTCCACATCGGCGACGACGCCCTTCTCCACACGGCCCTCGTGGTGCGCGAGGACGCGCTCTCGCTGTTCGGCTTCGCAGAGCGCGAGGAACTGACTGTGTTCCACCACCTCGTCAGCGTGTCCGGCGTCGGCCCCAAGTCCGCCCTCGGCGTCCTCTCCGCGCTGAGCGTCGCGCAGATCGCAGAGGCCGTCGCGGCCGAGGACGACGCCCCGTTCCGCCGCGTGTCCGGCATCGGCCCCAAGACCGCCAAGCTCATCGTCGTGCAGCTCGCCGGCAAGCTGAAGGTCACGACGCCTGCGGCGACGTCCCCCGCGGCTCCGGCGGGCAGCGACGTCGCCGGGCAGGTCGTCGCAGCACTCACCGCGCTCGGCTGGAACGAGCGCACCAGCGTCGAAGCCGTCTCCCTGGTCGCGGATGCCGCGACCGACGCCGACCGCAGCTCCGTCCCGGCCCTGCTGAAGCTGGCGCTCGCCCAGCTCGGACCCGCCCGCCAGGAGCGTGCCAGTGTCTGAGCCGAGGGACCCGAGCCTCGCCGAGGACGAGAGCGAACTCGCTGTCGAGGGGGCGTTGCGCCCGGCATCCCTCGCCGAGTTCGTCGGCCAGCAGAAGGTGCGAGGACAACTCCAGCTCCTGCTCGACGCCGCCCGTATCCAACAGCGTCCGCCGGACCACATCCTGCTGTCGGGCCCCCCGGGACTCGGCAAGACGACGCTCGCAATGATCGTCGCCCACGAGAGCAACCGCCCACTGCGGCTGTCCAGCGGGCCGGCGATCCAGCATGCCGGCGACCTCGCCGCCCTCCTGTCGAGCCTGGTGCCCGGCGAAGTACTGTTCATCGACGAGATCCACCGTATGACGCGGTCGGCTGAGGAGATGCTCTACCTCGCGATGGAGGACTTCCGCATCGACATCATGGTGGGCAAGGGCGCCGGGGCGACCAGCATCCCGCTCGATCTGGCCCCCTTCACTCTGGTGGGAGCGACGACCAGATCCGGCATGCTGCCGAACCCCCTGCGCGATCGGTTCGGCTTCACGGCGCACCTCGAGTACTACGAGCCCCACGAGCTCGAGCAGGTCATCTCGCGCTCGGCCGCTGTCCTCGGCGTCGACCTGCCCCCGTCCGGCCGGTCGGAGGTCGCGCGGCGATCCCGCGGCACCCCCCGCATCGCCAACCGGCTGCTGCGCCGCGTGCGCGACTACGTCATCGTGCACGGCGAGCACGCGAGCACCGCCTCCGATGCGCACGTCGCGGCGGCTCTCGAGCTGTACGACGTGGACGCCATCGGGCTCGACCGGCTGGACCGCGCAGTGCTGGATGCCGTCGTGCGGCGGTTCCGCGGCGGACCCGTTGGCCTCAGCACGCTCGCCGTCACCGTGGGGGAGGAGGCCGAGACGATCGAGTCCGTCGTCGAGCCCTACCTGGTGCGGATCGGCTTCCTCGGGCGCACGCCGCGTGGTCGCGTCGCCACGCCGGAGGCCTACGCCCACCTTCGCGTTCCCCAACCCGGCGGGGCGCTGACATTCGATGACCTATAATCACTGAAGGCTTCCTGCCGCCTTCTTCAGCGTCGATCGGCGCGTTCCCGAAAGGTGTATCCGCATGGGTATGGATTGGATTCTGCTCGTCGCGATGGTGGCGCTGCTCGGCTTCATGTTCTGGAGCTCGCGCCGTCGCGCCGCCCGCATGAAGGCCGAGCAGGAGGCCAAGGCCCGCGCCATGCTCCCCGGCGTCAAGGTGCTCCTTCAGGGTGGTCTCTACGGCACCCTCGTCGCCTACGACGGCGAGGACCTCTCGAAGGCGGCCGTCGTCGAGCTCGCCCCCGGCATGGAGGTCGAGGTGCACAGCCAGGCGATCCTCCGCGTCGTGGACGAGGAGGAGGGCACGGTCACCGAGGACGAGCTCATCGAGGCCGAGGCCGCGCAGGCCGAGTACACGGCCGACGTGGCCAACGGCGCCGTCACCTCGCTGAGCGACGACCGTGCCGCGAAGAAGGTCGCTGAGACGTCGTCCGAGAAGACCGACTCCGGCGACACCAAGCCCCAGGCCTGAACGACGCACCTCGCTCCCGAAGAAAGCTGACCCTCCGTGGCCACACCCACCCCGGTGCGCCGTGCCTGGCGCGCACTCACCGGTCTTCTCGTCATCACCGCTCTGCTGTTCGGCGTCAATGCGCTCGGCGTGTATGCCTTCGGGAAGAGCTCCTGGACGCCTGAGCTCGCGCTCGACCTCCAAGGCGGCACGCAGATCATCCTCGAGGCCAAGACCCCGAACGGGGCCACGCCCACGACGGACCAGATGAACCAGGCGGCGGCCATCATCCGCCAGCGTGTGGACGCCTCCGGCGTCGGCGAGGCCGACATCACCACCCAGGCCGGCAATCAGATCGTCGTGCAGATCCCCGGCAAGGCCGACGAGGAGACGCGCAAGCGCATCGAGTCGTCTGCGCAGATGCAGCTTCGTGCGGTGCTCGCCACCACCGCGGCCAGCACCTCCTTCGTCGGGCAGGACGGCAACTCCACGCCGTACCCGACGCCCGACCCGAACCTGCCGTCGACGCCGACCGCGTCGCCGACCAGCGGGAGCGACCTCAGCTGGATCACGCCCGCACTGCAGGCGAAGTTCCTCTCCTACGACTGCGCGAACAAAGACAACGATCCTGCGAGCAGCCCCGCGGGAGAGCCCCTCATCGCCTGCGACCCCACAGGGACGGCGAAGTACCTCCTCGGGCCGGTCGAGCTCGACGGATCGTCGATCACCGATGCCACGAGCGGCATGAACCCGCAGAACGGCCAGTGGATCGTCAACATCGTCTTCAACGAGCAGGGCACCAAGACGTTCGGAGAGGTCAGCCAGCGCCTCTACGCGTTCACGACGGCGGGAAAGAAGCCGCAGAACCAGTTCGCCTTCGTGCTCGACGGCGCCGTCATCTCTGCACCGTCGATGAACGGCGTGATCCTCGACGGCAAGCCCCAGATCAGCGGCTCCTTCAACCAACAGAGCGCCAAGACGCTCGCCGACCAGCTGAAGTACGGCGCGCTGCCGCTGAGTTTCGGCATCGTCAGCGACAACGCGATCTCCGCCACGCTCGGATCCCAGCAGCTGCAGATCGGTCTGATCGCCGGCCTCATCGGCCTCGCCCTCGTCGCCCTGTACTCGCTCATCGTCTATCGCGCGCTCGGCTTCGTGATCATCGCGTCGCTGGGCGTGATGGGGGTTCTGACCTACATCACGCTCTGCGTCCTGGCGTGGCGCATGGGCTTCCGCCTGTCGCTCGCCGGCGTCGCGGGCCTCATCGTCACCATCGGCTTCACGGCGGACTCGTTCATCGTGTACTTCGAGCGCATCCGTGACGAGCTGCGCGACGGCAAGTCCATCACGGGTGCCGTCGAGGACGGATGGTCCCGCGCCAAGCGCACGATCTACATCTCGAAGTCGATCAACATCCTGGCCGCCGTCGTCCTCTACATCCTCGCGGACGCGACCGTGAAGGGCTTCGCCTTCACCCTGGGCCTGACGACGCTGATCGACATCCTGATCTTCATCCTCTTCACCCACCCCGTGCTACAGCTGCTCGCGCGAACGCGGTTCTTCGGGGGCGGACATCCGCTGTCCGGTCTCGACCCCGACGCGCTCGGCGCGGTCTACCGTGGTCGCGCGCAGTTCCGGGCTCCGGTTCTGGAGGGGGCGAAGGGCACGGCTGCGCGCCGCACGGGACGCTCCCGCGGTGAGGCGGAACGGCGACAGACGATCGCCGAGCGCAAGCAGGCGGAGCTGGCCGCGAAGAACGGCAACAGACCGAGGTCGACGACGGAGGGAGAAGACTGATGCGCTCCATGAACGAGCTCGGAAACGACCTGTACACGGGCAAGACGTCCTTCCCCTTCGTCGGGCGTCGACGTCTGTGGTTCATCATCGCCGCCGCGCTGGTGATCGGCGCCGCGCTCGTGCCGCTGCTCCGACCGATCCAGTTCTCGATCGAGTTCACCGGCGGATCGCAGTTCACCGTCAACCAGGTCGCGAGCCCTGACCAGGCGGCAGCCACCGCCGCCGTGCACTCCGTCGTTCCGGGCACCACGACCAAGGTGACGACCATCGGCTCCGATGCCCTCCGCATCCAGACCGACCAGATGACCAACACCCAGACGCAGGCGGTGACGACGGCGCTGGCGCAGACGTTCGGCGTGCAGGAGTCCGACGTCAGCTCGTCGTTCATCGGTCCCAGCTGGGGCCAGGACGTCACCCGACAGTCGCTCTGGGGCCTCGCCATCTTCCTGGCGCTGACGTTCGTGATCCTGGCGATCTACTTCCGTACGTGGAAGATGTCCGTCGCGGCGATCGTCGGCCTCATCGACGTGCTCGTGGTGACGGTCGGTGTGTACGCCCTGTTCGGATTCGAGATCTCGCCGGCCGCGGTGATCGGATTCCTCACGATCCTGTCGTATTCGCTGTACGACACGACGGTCGTCTTCGACAAGGTCCGCGAGAACACTCGGGAAGACGGCGAGAAGTCGGGACGCACATTCGGGGAGTCGGTGAACCTCGCCGTCAACCAGACGCTGATCCGGTCGATCAACACGACCGTCGTGGCGGCCCTGCCGACGGGCGCGATCCTCTTCATCGGCGCGCTCTGGCTGGGCGCACAGACGCTGACCGACATCTCCCTGTCAATCTTCGTCGGCACGATCGTCGCCGCCTACTCCACACTCTTCGTCGCCGCGCCGCTGTATTCCCTGCTGCGCGAGAACGAGTCGGATCTCAAGGCCCGCGACACCCGTGTGCTCGCTGCCCGCAAGCGTGCGCGCGCCGAGGCGTGAGCACGGGACCCTCCAGCCGAGCGTAGGATTGACGGATCATTCAAGGCGGAGGTGAGCGGATGGCCGAGACGGTTCCCACGTCCGCCAGTGCCGGAAACGTCGCGCCACCGCCCAGCTCCCTCCGTCGTCTCGTCCCGCGAATCTTCTCTCGTGCGCCATCGCGCAACGGCGTCGAGCAGCTGATCCGCTCGGTGCGCACGCACCACCCCAAGGGCGACGTCGCGATCATCGATCGCGCCTACCAGGTGGCCGAACGCGCACACGCCTCACAGAAGCGCCAGAGCGGCGAGCCCTACATCACGCATCCGCTCGCGGTGGCACAGATCCTCGCCGATCTCGGACTCGGCCCCCGTGCGATCGCGGCGGCGCTGCTGCACGACACCGTCGAGGACACCGAGTACCGGCTCGACCAGCTCACCGCCGATTTCGGCGACGAGGTCGCGATGCTCGTCGACGGCGTCACCAAGCTCGACAAGGTCAAGTACGGGGATGCCGCCCAGGCGGAAACCGTCCGCAAGATGATCGTCGCGATGTCGAAGGACATCCGCGTGCTCATCATCAAGCTCGCCGACCGGCTGCACAACGCACGCACGTGGGGATTCGTACCGCCGGAGAAGGCCGCGAAGAAGGCGACCGAGACCCTCGAGATCTACGCGCCGCTCGCCCATCGCCTCGGCATCCAGGCGGTCAAGAGCGAGCTCGAGGATCTTTCGTTCGCGGTGCTGCACCCGAAGCTGTACGCCGAGATCGACAGCCTCGTCAAGCAACGCACGCCGCAGCGCGAGGAGTACGTCCACAAGGTCATCGACGCCGTCGAAGCCGATCTTCGCGATCTGCGCATCCGCGGCCGCGTCATGGGCCGGCCCAAGCAGCTGTACTCCGTGTATCAGAAGATGGTCGTGCGCGGCCGCGAGTTCGACGACATCTACGATCTGATCGGCATCCGCGTTCTCGTGAACACGGTGCGTGACTGCTATGCGGTGCTGGGGTCGATCCACGCCCGCTGGACGCCGATCCCGGGCCGCTTCAAGGACTACATCGCGACCCCGAAGTTCAACCTCTACCAATCGCTGCACACGACGGTGATCGGGCCCGGCGGACGCACCGTCGAGATCCAGATCCGCACCAACGAGATGCATCAGCAGGCCGAGTACGGCGTCGCGGCGCATTGGAAGTACAAGGAGCGGATGGCGGGCGGCAAGACCGAGTCCAAGGCCGTCGACACCGACATGGCGTGGATCGCGCACATCTCCGACTGGCAGGCGGAGACCGCCGATCCCGGCGAGTTCCTCGACTCGCTGCGGTTCGAGATCGGGGCCAAGGAGGTCTACGTCTTCACGCCCAAGGGCCGCGTGATCGGCCTCCCCGCCGGGGGCACCCCGGTGGACTTCGCGTACGCGGTGCACACCGAGGTGGGCCATCGCACGATGGGCGCCAAGGTCAACGGACGCCTCGTGCCGCTCGAGTCCGAGCTGCACTCCGGCGACGTCGTCGAGGTCTTCACCTCGAAGAACCCGGATGCCGGTCCCAGCCAGGACTGGCTGGGGTTCGTCAAGAGCACCCGCGCACGCAACAAGATCCGCGGCTGGTTCACGAAGGAGCGCCGAGAAGAGGCCGTCGAGCAGGGCAAGGACGCGATCGCACGCGCGATGAGGCGGCAGAACCTGCCGTTGCAGCGCCTCATGAACCAGGACTCGTTCACGGAGGTCGCCCACCAGCTGCGGTACGAAGACGTCACTGCACTGTACGCCGCCGTCGGCGAGGGTCACGTCTCCACCCAGTCGGTGATCGAGAAGGTCACCGCACTCGTCAGCTCGGAGGAGGACACCTCCACCGGGCCGATCGAGATACCGCACATCGGGCGTTCCAAGGCCCCCCGCGGCGGCGACTCGGGAGTGCTCGTCCGCGGCGCGCAGGACATCCTCGTGAAGCTCGCCAAGTGCTGCACTCCGGTGCCGGGCGATCAGATCGTGGGTTTCGTCACGCGCGGCAGCGGCGTCTCGGTGCACCGCGCCGACTGCACGAACGTGACGTCACTCAAAGACGAGCCCGACCGGATGATCGAGGTGACCTGGGCGCCGACGACGAAGAGCGTCTTCCTGGTGCACATCCAGGTCGAGGCACTCGACCGTTCGGGACTCCTCAGCGACATCACGCGCGTCCTGAGCGAGCACCACGTGAACATCCTGTCCGCGTCGGTGCAGACCACCAACGACCGCCTGGCTCTCAGCCGGTACGTCTTCGAGATGGGCGACATCGTCCACCTCGACCGGGTGCTCAACGCGGTGCGACGCATCGACGCGGTGTACGACGTCTACCGGGTGACCTCGTCCTGAGCCCGCTCACGCAAGTACGCGATCGCCGCGCGCTTGTGGTGCAACGGCGGCCCCGACGCCAATGCGGACGCGGCTGACGCGGCCAGGTCACTTCGCCACGCGACCATCGCCCCGATCGCATCCGCCGCGTCGTCGGCACCGCCGCAGAGGTCGCGGGCGAGATCGCCGAGTGTCTTCTCCGGCGTCGTCACCGCGATCCCGGCGATCGTCTGGACGTCCGAGACGCGCAGCGCCACATCGCGATAGACGAGACGCACGTCGAAAACGTGGTGGATGCGGCGCGGCGACAGTCGCTGCACGCGGTGGCGCACGGGTGCCTCGGCGAGGGCACCGTGCACCCAAGCCGCGGACTCGCGGGTCAGGGCGAGGGCCGGAGACAGCCGTTCCCGCATCGATCCTGCGCGCAGTTCCCGAGTCTCGACCGCATCGGCGGGCATGTAGGCCTCACCGATCTCGACCACATCGCCGTCGAGCCGCGCCGCACACAGCTCCGCGCCGGAGAGGCGATCGCCAGCGAAGTAGAGGAACGGCCACGCCATGAACGAAGTCTCCCGGCCCGCCGAGGACAGCGGCGCGGGAGACGTCGATCTGTGGAGAGCTCGCGGGCGCCGGCCGCGGGGGAGGAGTCCCCGGTCGACGCGTCAGCCGCCGAGTGCCTTCAGCCACCCCTTGCGGGCCTCGAGGGCCTCGGTCGCCTTCGCGATGGCAGTCGCGTTCTTCGACGCCTTCGCCTTCTCCAGGTCGGCCTCCAGACCCGCGATCGCGTCGCGCAGCTGCTGCGTCATGTCGTTCTGGCGCGCCTTGGTCTCGGGGTTGTTGCTCTTCCAGTCCGCGTCCTCGCGGGCCTTCACGCCCTGCTCGATCTTACGCAGCTCGTCGTCCAGCCCACGCTCCGCCTCGCGCGGGAAGATCCGACCGATCTCGTCCCAGCGCCGCTGGATGCCGGTGAGGAGGTTACGTGCCTTGGTGAGGTCCTTCTCCTGCGGCACCGCCGCTGCCTCGACGAGCAGGGCCCGCTTGGCTTCGATCTTCTCGCGGGACGCTTCGGCGTCGGCCTGCTCACGGTCGCTGCGTGCCGCGTACAGGGCGTCGCCCGCCGCCTTGAAGCGGGCCCAGAGGGCATCGTCGGCCTTCTTGCCGGCCCGGCCGGCGCTCTTCCACTCGTCCAGGAGCGTCCGATACGCGCCGATGCCGTCCTCGCCCTTGGTCGCCAGTGCCTCGGCACGCTCGACGAGGCGGGCCTTCACATCACGCGCCGCCCGGTGCTGCTCGTCCATGCCGGCGTAGAACTCGCGACGGTGCTTGTCCAGGATCGACCGTGCGTCGCGGAAGCGCTTCCAGAGCTGCTGTCCCGTGTTCTTGGGCAGGCGCGGTCCGCTCGACTGATGCGCCTGCCACTGCTCGAACAACTCGCCGACCTCGGTGGTCGTCTGCTTCCACTGGATCGACTTGGGATCGCGTGCGGCGATCGCCTCGATGCGCTCCACGAGCGCGGTGCGTTCGGCGATCGCGGCATCCACCGCCTCGCGCTGCGCCTGGGCCTCTTCGGCGGACGCCTCGTTGAGTGCTGCGTCCAGGACGGACAGCCGCTGCTCGAGTGCGCCGAGGTCGCCGACGGCCGCGGCGCCGGTCACGCGCTCACGCACGGCCTTGAGCGTCGAGCGCAGGTCGGATGCCGATGCGCCGCCGTTCTGGTGGCGCACCTCGAGGAGCGTCACCTCGCCCGCGAGGTCGACGTACTTTCGCTCGAAGTAGGCGAGCGCCTCCTGCGGGGTGCCATCGGGGTACTGGCCCACGACACGCCACTCGTCACCCTCGCGCACCGAGACGGTGCCCTCTTCGTCCACCCGTCCGAACGTCTCGGCGGCCACCTGCGGGAGCGGCGCGACCGCCGCGCGCCGCGCCGGCGGACG
>CANSLE010000074.1 GCA_947647645.1 uncultured Microbacterium sp. | reverse complement strand
TCGACGAGCGCCTTCTGCAGAAAGACCTGGGCCGTGCCGTCGCCCTGCGCGATCCGCTCGCTCTCGCGGTAGCCGAGCCGTTCGTAGAGCGCGATGTTCTGGGTGCTGAGCGATCCCGTGAACAGCTCGGCGCGCCGGCATCCGGTCTCGGCCCCTCGACGCTCGACCGCCGCCAACAGCCGCGGGCCGATCGCCTCCCCCTGCCGGTCGGGCGCGATGGCGATGCGCCCCACGAGCAGCAGCTCGCCGTCGGCGACGGCGCGAACGGCGCCCACCAGACGCGCCCCGGCGACAGCGACGTAACCGAGGTTGTCGCGTAGTTCGAACGCGACCTCCTCGAGGGTCTGCGTCAGCGGCGCCATGTCCGGGTCGCCGTAGATGAGCGCCTCGGTCACGAATGCCGCGCGTTGGACGGTCAGCACCTCCCCGGCATCGGACGGGCGGATCGTGCGGATGATGATCTCGACCATGCGTGGACTCCTGACGACTCGCGTGGGGGAAGCGACGCCTGAGAGTACGCGTCGCGCCCGCCGATGTCGAGCCCCGTGGCTGCGGGGCAGGATGCTGCGACCGTGGCGGCACGACACGGCAACGAAAGGAGGAACGATGAGCCATACGGAACCGACACACAACACGCAGGGCGTGCCCGACGAGGACATGGACGCCGACACGGCCTCGGGCGGTGCGCCCGAGGAGCCCGATTCGATCGAGCTGCCCGACACGACCGACGACCATGGTCGGCCGGTTGACAACCCGTCGGGCTGAACCCCGGGAGGGCTGAGGGACGACCGTGATGCAGCCGTCCTTCCTTCTTCGGGAGAAGCCTGCACTATGCGGCCGCCTCGCTGAGGCGCGACCGATGGGCGACGAGGTCTTCCGCGCCCAGCGGGGTCGGTCGCATCCCCGACGCGCGGCAGCGGCGCCCCGCCCCGTCCTCGCGATCGTGCTCAGCCGAACACGTCGTCCTCACCGGGGAAGGCCTCTGCAGGCTCGGGGACGAGGTAGAGGCCCGTCGGTGCGTTCGCCGCGTGTGCCAGGGCTTCCACCCACGTGCGGTTCAGTGAGGGCGTGCGACTGCCGTAGTACTTGAACCACACCGGGATGGAGGGGTGCAGCCAGACGGACGTGCGCCCGTTGCCGATACTGGCGTCGTCACGCCAGCTGAAGACGAACGACTCGTTGCGGCGGAGCTTGTTCGAGATCACGAGCTGCAGATGTGCCAACGCACGATCCTCGATGTCGACGCGCGGGCCGGATTGGTACGTGAACTTACCCATGGAGGCTCCCACATGGCCCGCGCGGGCCCCGCGGTTCGCGGCGGGGGCACGACTACTCGTGGAGGGGCTCGACGCGCGCCAGGTTGAGCGCCCCAGTCTTCCATGCGTCGTCCGGAGCACAAGGGGGTGTGTTGCGGAGGCGCGGGGCGAGCTTCTCCTGGTGACCGAACACCCGCACGGTGCCGATCGCGGGGTGCCCGCCGCCGACGAGGTGGTCGACCGCCATGACGCGGTGCGTTCCGAAGTGGCGGAGACGGAGGGATTTGAACCCTCGGTCCCCGTAAGGGGACTCCACCTTAGCAGGGTGGTGCACTAGGCCTGACTATGCGACGTCTCCAGGCGTTCTTCGGCCGAGGCCGCGCGAACGCACTCGACGATCATAACCGGTCGGGAGCGTCCCGCCGAAACGGATGCCGCGGCATCCGCATCTCGCGGTGTGCGTCAGCGCTGGGCGACGGTGCAGGTGACCTGCGCCGCGGTCTGCCCGGTGATGGAGGACGGCAGCCGCACCGCCTGCTGCGTCGGCGTGGGCGTGGCGCCCGCATCACCGCTGGTCGTCGGCTGCGGCGTCGAGGCGGGTGCCGGTGCGGCGGGTGCCGCCTCACCGACCACCTCGGTGCCGTAGCCGTCGCTCGTCGAGCCGGTCAGCTGGATCGGCTGGTTGTTCGCGAGCGCGTCGAAAAGCACTTTCGCCGCCGAGGACACCGGCTCCACACGGCTTCCCCCGGTGCCGTAGACCGTCGGGTACTGCACGAAGGCGATGTCCTGATACGGGACGCTACGCACCGCCATCGCGATCTGCACCATGCGCTGCGGGTTGGCCAGCGTCGAGCTCAGCACGACCTGCGGCGGGTTGGATGTCACCTGCTGCAAAGCGGTGTTGGCGAGGTTGAACAGCGTCGCCGGATTGTTCAGCACGCCCTCGGACTGCAGCTTGCGGACCAGGGAGCTCAGGAACTGCTGCTGATTCGAGATGCGGCCGAGGTCGGAACCGTCACCGATGCCGTGGCGGATGCGTAGGAACTGCAGCGCCTCGACACCGGTGAGCGTGTGCTCGCCCTTCGTGAGGTTCAGCCCTGTGTGCCCGTCGCTGATGTCGTCGGCGACGCACACGTTGACACCGCCGATCGCGTCGGACATCTTGATGACGCCGGTCCAGCGGGTCGCCGCGGCGAACTGGATGTCGATGCCGGTCAGCTTCTCGATGGTGGCGACGGTGCACGACAGGCCGCCGTACATGTACGAGGCGTTCAGCATCTGGCCGCTCATCGCGGAGTGCTGCACGCCGCCCTCCCCGGTGCAGGAGGGGATCGGCACGATCATGTCGCGGGGGAACGAGATGACCGTCACGCGGCGCGGCTCGTCCGAGATGTGCACCAGCATCGTGACGTCGTTGCGCTCACCGTCCGTGTCTCCGGCCTGGCACGCTCCGGAGAGGGCCGCGTTGGGCCCCTCGCACGAGTCGGTGCCGACGACGAGCATGTTCACGCCACCCTCGATCTCGCCGAGCGTCGGCGGCAGCGCGTTGTCGTCATCACCGATCGAGACACCGGCGGCCTGCACTGCACGCGCGGCGTCCCACAGGTAGAACGTGCCGACGGCCGCCGTGCTGATCACCGCGACGACCACCACAGCCGCCAGCACCGCGAGGATCTGCGACAGCGGATGCGGCGACGTCAGGA
Organism: uncultured Microbacterium sp.; assembly: GCA_947647645.1. Lineage (GTDB taxonomy): Bacteria > Actinomycetota > Actinomycetes > Actinomycetales > Microbacteriaceae > Microbacterium. The sequence continues at coordinate 6,373 of CANSLE010000074.1, read as the reverse complement.
TGCCGTGACGGGCGACGGGCTGCCGACGAGGGCGCTCGGGGCGTGGACTCACGGGGGACCTTTCGACAGCGGGGCATGACCGCTTCTGCGGAGGGTGTGGGATTCGAACCCACGGGACATCTCTGCCCACCGGTTTTCAAGACCGGGTCCATCGGCCGCTCGGACAACCCTCCCTGACGGATGCCGCGGCATCCCTCAGACAGGCGTCGAGTCTAGTCGACGGACCGTCCCCATCTTCGCGCCTGCGCCTGGGCAGCCGCTGAAAGCGCGGGTCGTGTCGTCCGCAGGTCAGAGCTGCCGCAGGATGTCCGCGACACCGCCGGCGTGCACGGACGCCGTGACCTCTCCGGCCTCGTTGCGCACCTCGTCGGGGCCCTGTCCCATCGCGATCGCGCGCCCCCCGTGCTCGCGCGCCCAGCGGAACATGCCGAGATCGTTGCGGCCGTCGCCCATCACGAGGACGCGATCCGACTCGACACCGAGCCACGTGCGCACCCGTTCGAGCGCGGTCGACTTGTCCACGCCGTGCGGGGCGATGTCGAGCCACGCCGACCAGCCGACCGCGTACGACACCTTGTGGAGGCCGATGCGGTCGACGAGCCCGAGGAAGTCCTCGTCGGTCTCGTCCGGCGAGACGACGACCACGCGACAGACGGGCTGGGCGACGAGCCCGGCGAAGTCGACGCGGCGCGCGTGGGCGAGGTTCCAGTCGTCGAGGCGCTCGGTGTAGAGCCGCTCGCCGTCGGCGAGCTCCACCATGTACTTGGCGTGCGGCAGGTGTGCGCGCAGCAGGTCGACGACCTCGGTCGGATCGAACGTCTCGACGTGGAAGCGCTCGTAGCGGGTCTCCTCGGCGAAGTCACCGCCGACCCGTCTCATGATGACGGCGCCGTTGGAGCAGACGGCGTACTCCGGGGCCAGCTCGAGCACATGCTGGATGCCGCGGGTGCCTTCCCACGAACGGCCGGTCGCGAGCATCACCTCGTGTCCGGCACGGTGGGCGTGGGCGATCGCCTCGACGACGCCGGGGCTGAGCGTCTCGTCCTCCAGGAGCACCGTGCCGTCGACGTCGAGCGCGATCAGCAGGCGGACGGTCTCGACGTCGGGGTTCTCCGTGTCGGCCGCGATGTCGTCGACGAGATGGGCGGCCTCCGGCGCGTCGACGACCTCGACCGCACCGGTGGGCGGGAGACGATCCTCGGCGTGGGGCCCGCTCATGCGAGCGGCTCCGCCACCGCGATGCCGCCGAGATAGGGCCGGAGCACCTCGGGGATCACGACCGACCCGTCGGCACGCTGGTGCGTCTCGAGGAGCGCCACGATCCATCGCGTCGTGGCGAGCGTGCCGTTGAGCGTCGCGACGGGAGCGGTCTTGCCCACACCCGCACCCTCGACGGCCGGACGGTGACGAACGTCGAGGCGGCGCGCCTGATAGGTCGTGCAGTTGCTCGTCGAAGTGAGCTCGCGATACGAGCCCTGCGTGGGTACCCACGCCTCGACGTCGTACTTGCGGGCCGCGCTCGAGCCGAGGTCGCCCGCGGCGACGTCGATCACGCGATAGCTGAGGCCGAGGTCCTGCAGCATCTGCTCCTGCAGGGCGACGAGGCGCAGGTGCTCCGCCTCGGCATCCTCGGGCGTGGTGTAGACGAACATCTCGAGCTTGTTGAACTGGTGCACGCGGATGATGCCGCGGGTGTCCTTGCCGTACGACCCGGCCTCACGCCGGTAGCAGGTCGACCAGCCCGCGTAGCGCTTCGCGCCCGCGGTCAGGTCGAGGATCTCGCCCATGTGGTAACCGGCGAGCGGGACCTCGCTGGTCCCGACCAGGTAGAGGTCGTCGGCCTCGAGCTTGTACACCTCGTCGGCGTGCTGACCGAGGAAGCCGGTGCCACGCATGATCTCCGGGCGCACGAGCGTCGGCGGGATCATGGGGATGAACCCGGCATCCACCGCGCGCTGCAGCGCGAGGGACATGAGCGCGTACTCCAGCCGCGCCCCGATGCCGGTCAGGAAGTAGAAACGGCTGCCCGAGACCTTCGTGCCGCGCTCCATGTCGATGGCGCCCAGCTTCTCGCCGAGGGCGAGGTGGTCGAGCGGTTCGAAGTCGAAGGATGCCGGTTCGCCGTGGGTCCGCACCGTGACGAAGTTCTCCTCGCCACCGGCCGGAACGCCCTCGATGACGATGTTCTCGATGCGCGCGAGGGCCGCATCGGCCGCCTCCTCGGCGACGGTGACGGCCTGCTGGGCCGCCTTGACGCGGTCGCTGAGCTCCTTGGCCTGCGCGACAAGCGTGGGCTTGTCCTCCTTCGGCGCCGCGGCGACGGTCTTGCCGTGCGCGTTCTGCGCGGCGCGCAGCTCTTCGAAGGCCGTGATCGCGGCGCGACGGGCCCGATCGGCCTCGAGCGCCTCGTCGACGGTGTCGGGCGACTCGCCGCGGGCCTGCTGGGAGCGCTTGACGAGGTCCGGGTTGTCGCGGAGCAGAACGAGATCGATCACCCGACAAGTCTAGTTCGCGGGCCCGCACCCGCTCGGCCGGGGCTCGAACCCCGCCGGCGCAACTCCTCCTCCACGGACGCGCGTGGGCATGCCGTCTCGAGGCGTTGCCGCACAGGAGGAGTTGTGTACACACGTGGCGTGCTCAGAGGCGATGCTGAGCCGCGAGGCGGAACACGAAGATGAGCGTCGACACGGTGCAGGCCGCCATGCCTCCCGCGGAGGCGAAGGGAACCCTTGCCTCCACGCGGCGCCACATCGGAAGGGGAGAGATCCGCGGGGGCGCTGCATCCCCGACTCGTGGACGAGCCCGACGGGTCGCGTCTACCCGGACGCACCCGCCCCGCCGCTGATGTTCACCTCCGGGTATGTTTAGCCGCATGGCACCCGCTGACGTCGCTGCGCCCTCCGGTGACGAGGTGTCGCGCCGTCGCGCGGCGCTCGTCTACAACCCGATCAAGGTCGACGCCGACGAACTGCGCGATGCGGTGAGCCGGCACGCGGCCGAGGCCGGGTGGGACGAGCCCCTCTTCTACGAGACGACCGTCGACGAACTCGGCGACGGGCTGGCGCGCGAAGCGATCGGCGCCGGAGCCGACGCTGTCCTCGTGGCAGGAGGCGACGGCACGGTCCGCGCCGTCAGCGAGGCGATGGCTGGGTCCGAGGTGCCCCTCACGATCGTCCCCAGCGGGACCGGCAACCTGCTCGCCCGAAATCTCCAGCTGCCGCTCGCCGATCCCGAGGCGATGATCGCGGCGACCTTCGACGGCGACGTACGCGCGATCGACGTCGGCTTCGCGGAGATGGTGCGCACCGATGGCGAGCGGGAAGAGCGCGCCTTCGTCGTGATGGGCGGCATGGGCTTGGATGCCGCGATGATCGCCAACACCAACGGCGACCTGAAGAAGAAGGTCGGGTGGGTCGCATACGTCGATGGCGCCGCGCGCTCGCTTGTCAAGGCGAAGCCGTTCCCGATCATGTACCAGGTCGCCGGTCACCGGATGTACCGCGCCCAGGTGCAGAGCGTGCTGTTCGCCAACTGCGGCTCCCTTCCCGCGGGGTTGGAACTGATCCCGGAGGCGTCGGTCGCCGACGGCCAGCTCGACATCGCGATCTTCCAGCCCAAGACCGCGTTCGGCTGGCTCGCGGTCTGGCGCCGTCTCGCGTGGGACAACAGTGTCCTCCGACGCTTCCGGGCTGGCCGACGGATCCTGCGCCTGCGGACGAAGGACAACTCGATCCGGTACGCGCGGGGCACCGGCATCCAGATCGCCGCCGGCGCCGCCACGCCCGTGCAACTCGACGGCGACGAGTTCGGCACGGCGACCGCGGTCGACGTCCGCCTTCACGCCGGGGCGCTCCGGCTCGCCGTGCCCGCCGGACACACCTCCCCCGCGCTCTAGCGCGGACGCCGGGCGATGTCGTCGAGATGCGCGGATGCGCGTCGAGACCCGTTCCTCGACGAGCAGCAGGCAGTGCTCGCGAAGCGCGTGCGGGGTCGGGAAGGCCCCCGCCTCTCCTTCTTTGCGAGCACAGCTGTACTCACGAAGAAGCGAGGTGTGTACCGTCATCCCCACCGTGCACGCAAGGGCTCGCCGCGGCCCGACGCACCCGGCACCATGGAGAGCATGCCGGCATCCCCGAGTCTTGTCTGGTTCCGCGACGATCTGCGCCTCGCGGACAACCCCGCCCTGCGCGCGGCGGTGGACCGCGGCGAGCCCGTGATCGCGGTCTATGTGCTCGACGAGCACTCCCCCGGCTTCCGCCCGCTCGGCGGCGCCGCCCGCTGGTGGCTGCACCACTCACTCGCCGAGCTCGGGGAGCGTCTGCGAGACAAGGGCTCACGTCTCGTCCTGCGCCGCGGCGCGGCATCCGAGGTCATTCCTTCTCTCGCCCGCAAGATCGGCGCCGGTGCCGTGTTCTGGAATCGGCGCTACAGCGCGCCCGAGCGCGAGGTGGATGCGGCCCTGAAGACATCACTGCGAGCCGACGGCCTCGACGTGGGCTCGTTCGCCGCGTCGCTGCTCTTCGAGCCGTGGACCGTCCGCACCGGTGCGGGCACGCCCTACGGGGTGTTCACGCCGTTCTGGAAGGCGTGCCAGCAACTGCCCGCTCCCCGCAAACCGTTGCCGGAGCCGCGCGAGCTGCGCGGGGCGTCGACGTACCCGGCATCCGATGACCTCGACAGCTGGGGGCTCCTGCCGACGACGCCGGATTGGGCGGGCGGCCTTCGCGAGCGCTGGATACCCGGCGAGCTCGCCGCGCGCCACCGCCTGCGCGTGTTCCTGGGCGAGGACGTCGCCGACTACGACCGCGCGCGCGACGAGCCGGCGGGCGGGGCGACCTCGATGCTGTCGCCGCGGCTGCGGTGGGGCGAGCTGAGCCCCTTCCAGGTGTGGCACGAAGCGTTGTCGTCGGGACAGCGCGTCGAAGGGTTCCTCACCGAACTCGGCTGGCGGGAGTTCGCCTGGCACACCCTCTTCCACGCGCCCGACCTGGCCACGAAGAACCTCAAGCCCGCCTTCGACGCGTTCCCCTGGCCTCCTCTGGACCCGTCGATGCTGCGGGCCTGGCAGCGCGGCGAGACCGGCGTTGCCCTGGTCGACGCCGGCATGCGCGAGCTCTGGGTGTCGGGCTTCATGCACAACCGGGTGCGGATGGTGGCGGCATCCTTCCTCATCAAGAATCTGCTCATCGACTGGCGGCACGGCGAGCGGTGGTTCTGGGACACGCTCGTCGACGCGGATGCCGCGAGCAACCCCTTCAACTGGCAATGGGTCGCCGGCTCCGGCGCCGACGCGGCCCCCTACTTCCGCATCTTCAACCCCGAGCTCCAGGCGAAGAAGTTCGACGCCGATGGACGATACGTACGCGAGTGGGCGCCGGATGCCGTGGATCGAGAGCCCATCGTCGACCTGAAGGCCACCCGCAACGCCGCGCTGGCCGCGTACGAGGAGGTCACGCACGCGAGGTGAGCCGGGCGGCGGAATGCCGCAGCCCGGCGCGTGGTTGTGGAGAAGGATGTCTCCCTCGCTCTCCATCCTCGATCTCGTCCCCGTCCGCACCGGCCAGACCAGCGCGCAGGCCATCTCCGCCTCCCTCGCCCTCGCTCAACGCGCCGACGAGCTGGGCTACCGCCGCTACTGGTTCGCGGAGCACCACAACATGCCGGCCGTGGCCTCCACGACGCCCCCCGTGCTCATCGCGGCCGCGGCCGCCCGCACGGCGCGCATCCGCGTCGGCTCCGGCGGGGTCATGCTGCCCAACCACGCACCGTTGATCGTGGCCGAGCAGTTCGCCGCCCTCGAGGCCATCGCGCCCGGCCGCATCGACCTCGGACTCGGGCGGGCACCGGGCAGCGACCCGGTCATCACCCAGCTGCTGCGCATGAGCGGCACCTCCAGCGACGTCGACCGCTTCCCCGAGCACGTGCGCGACATCGCCTCGCTCATGTCACCCGACGGGGCCACCGTCCGGCTGACCGGGCGCGGCGACGGCGACGACCGCTACGGCATCCACGCCACACCCGCCGCCATCGGCACGCCCGAGGTGTGGCTGCTGGGCTCGAGCGACTACTCCGCGCAGCTCGCCGCGGCGTTCGGCCTGCCCTACGTGTTCGCAAACCACTTCGCGGGCGAGGGTCTGGAGCGCGCGCTCGATCTCTACCGAGGACAGTTCCAGCCGTCCGCGCACCTCGACGCTCCGCGCACGTTCCTCACCGCGAACGCCGTCGTCGCGCCGACGGCGGCGGAGGCCGAGGAGCGGATGCTGCCGCAAGCGCGCATGATGGCGCGACTGCGCGGCGGCCGCCCCCTCACGGCGCTCGAGACCGTCGAGCAGGCCGCGGCGGCCGAAGCGCTGGATCGGCTCGCGGGGCCCCT
>CANSLE010000073.1 GCA_947647645.1 uncultured Microbacterium sp. | reverse complement strand
TCGGGAAACGGCGAGAGCCCGTAGATCGCGATCCCCAGCCGCACGCAGCCGAAACGGCTCTCGGGCAGGGCGATCGCCGCGTGGGATGCCGCGATGTGGCGCAGCTGCGGGGCGAGGCCGTGGGATGCCGCGAGCGCGAGCGCGTCGGTGAAGCGCTCGATCGCGGCCCGGTCGTCGGCGGCGGAGGTGTTGGACAGGTGGCTGAAGATCCCGACGACGCGAAGGCGCCCGATGCGTTCGAGGCGCGCGGCCTCGGCGAACGCCGTCGCGTACTGCGCCGGCGCGAGCCCGTTGCGACCGAGTCCGGTCTCGACTTTCAGGTGCACGCCCACCGGCCTGTCAGCGGATGCCGCGGCCGCCGCGGCCTGCAGCTGCTCCAGGGTGGAGATGCCCAGCTCGATGTCGTGGGACGCCGCCTCGGCGAAGCGCGCACCAGGGGCGTGCAGCCATGCCACGAGGGGAGCGTCGATGCCCGCGCGGCGCAGCGCAAGGGCCTCGTCCACGTCGGAGACGCCGATGCGGTGGGCGCCGCCCTCCAGCGCCGCGCGTGCGGAGCGGACGGCGCCGTGCCCGTAGCCGTCGGCCTTCACGACGGCGATGACCTCGGATGCCGTCAGCTGGCGCAGGTGCCGCACGTTCGCCGTGATCGCGGAGGTGTCGATCACGGCTTCGCGCAGCACGCCGTCGGGAAGTCTGCTCATGAGGTGCTCTCCCCCTGTGGTGGTGTCGGTGGCGCGGTCGGTGGTGGTGTCGGTGGTGCGACGGATTCGGCGACGACGTAGGCCGCGGCCAGTCCGGCGTCATGGCTGAGCGAGAGGTGGATCATGCCGATGCCGCGGGCGGCGACCGTCGCGGCGGTGTCGCCGCTGAGCGCGAAGACGGGGCGTCCCGAGGGTTCGCTCGCGACCTCGATGTCGGTCCAGTGCACGCCGTCCGAGCCGCCGAGCGCCTTGATCAGGGCTTCCTTGGCGGCGTAGCGCGCGGCGAGCGAGTGCGGCTTCAGGCGACGCTCGGACGGTGCGAAGAGCCGCTCCAGGAGCCGGGGTGTGCGGGCGAGCGACCGCTCGAACCGCGGGATGTCGACGAGGTCGACGCCGATTCCGATGATCACGGCATCCCCCCTGTTCTGCTCGGCGGCGGCGTGGTCGACGCCGCGTCGCCCGCGCCCCCGCCAGCCTACCGGCGCCGCATCCTGATCACCGCGGGCCGCCTGCTCGCGATCCCCCACGCGAGAAACCAATCCCGTTCCGAGAAACCCGGCACGGAGCGGTTTCTCAGCACGCAAGATGCGTCTCGCGGTGCGGTGCCGCCCGCCAGGGGCGGTGCCGGCTACTCCACGGTGACGGACTTCGCGAGGTTGCGCGGCTGGTCGACGTCCAGGCCCTTGGCCGTGGCGAGTCCCATCGCGAACACGTGCAGCGGCACGACGGCCAGCAGCGGCTCGAACAGGGGTCCGGCGAGCGGGATGCGCAGCACCTCGTCCGCGAACGGGAGCACCGCGGCATCCCCCTCTTCGGCGACGACGATGACGCGGGCACCGCGGGCGCGGATCTCCTGGATGTTGGAGACGACCTTCTTGTGCAGCTCCGCCGACTCGCGCGGCGACGGAACGATGACGAACACGGGCTGGCCGGGCTCGATGAGCGCGATCGGGCCGTGCTTGAGCTCGCCGGCCGCGAAGCCCTCGGCGTGGATGTAGCTGATCTCCTTGAGCTTCAGCGCGCCCTCCAGGGCGATCGGATAGCCGACGTGGCGGCCGAGGAAGAGCACCGACTGGGTGTCGGCCATCCAGTGCGAGAACTGCTCGATGTGCGTCTGCTCCTCATCGAGCACCCGCTGGATCTTCGCGGGGATCGCCTCGAGCTCGCGCACGTGCCGCGCCTGGTCCGCGTGCGAGACGGTGCCGCGCACGCGCCCGACGTGCAGCGCGAGCAGGTACAGCGCGGTGATCTGGGCGACGAACGCCTTCGTGGACGCCACGGCCACCTCGGGTCCGGCGTGCGTGTAGATCACGGCATCCGACTCGCGCGGGATGGTCGCGCCCTGCGTGTTGCAGATGGACAGTGTCTTCGCGCCGCGCTCGCGGGCGTACTTGACCGCCATGAGCGTGTCCATCGTCTCGCCGGACTGGCTGATCGAGACGACGAGGGTGTCCTCACCGATCACCGGGTCGCGGTAGCGGAACTCGTGGGCGAGCTCGACATCGACCGGGATCCGCGTCCACTGCTCGATCGCGTACTTGCCGGTCATGCCCGCGTAGGCGGCGGTGCCGCACGCGATGACGACGATACGGCGGATGCCGGTGAACAGCTCGTCCAGACCGTCCAGCTCGGGAATGGTCACGGTGCCGTCATGGAGGCGCCCGCGGATCGTGTTCGCCACGGCCTCGGGTTCCTCGGAGACCTCCTTGGCCATGAACGAGGACCAGCCGCCCTTCTCCGCGGCCGAGGCGTCCCAGACGACCTCGAAGGGCTCGACGTCGACCGGGGCGCCGGAGAAGTCCGTGACCTCCACGCCGGCAGGCGTGATCGCGACGATCTCGTCCTGCCCGATCGCGAGCGCGTTGCGCGTGTGCTCGACGAAGGCCGCGACGTCGGAGCCGAGGAAGTTCTCACCCTCCCCGAGACCGATCACGAGGGGCGAGTTGCGGCGGGCGCCGACGACGAGGCCGGGCTGGTCGCGGTGCATCGCGAGCAGCGTGAAGGCGCCCTCGAGCTGCGAGACGACGGTGCGGAAGGCGGTGACGAGATCGCCGGATGCCTGGTACTCGCGTCCGAGGAGCACCGCAGCGACCTCGGTGTCCGTCTCGGAGCGGAACACGAAGCCTTCACTGACGAGCTCGGCCTTCAGCTCCGAGAAGTTCTCGATGATGCCGTTGTGGATGACGGCGAGCTTGTCGTCGTCGGCCAGGTGCGGGTGGGCGTTGGCGTCGGTCGGCCCCCCGTGGGTCGCCCAGCGGGTGTGGCCGATCCCGGTGGTCCCGTCGGGCATGGGGTGTGCGGCGAGGTCGTCGCGGAGCACCTGCAGCTTGCCGGCGCGCTTTCGCATGTCCAGGCCGCCGTCGCCGTCGATCAGGGCGATGCCGGCTGAGTCGTAGCCGCGGTACTCCAGCCGGGCGAGTCCGGAGAGAAGGATGGCCTGACTGTCGCGCGGGCCCACGTATCCGACGATTCCACACATGGGGTCAATGCTAGGTCCGCCCATTTGCGCGGGGTCCTCACAAACGCCGTGAGATTGCGTCAGACCTTGCGCAGGCGCACCGACTCGACCGCGTGCGCCGCGGCCTTCTTCAGCACGAGGGTCGCCCGATGCCGGGTGGGTGCGACGTTGGCCCGGAGGTTCGGGAGGTTGATGTCGTTCCAATAGCCGAGCGCCGTCGCGATGGCCTCGTCGTCGGAGAGCTCGGCGAACACCCGGAAGAAGGAGTGGGGGTTGGTGAACGCTCCGCGGCGGAGGGCGAGGAAGCGGTCGACGTACCACTGGGCGATGTCGGCCTCGTCGGCGTCGACGTAGATCGAGAAGTCGAAGAGGTCGCTGACGGCCAGATCGTTGGGCGTCGGCGGCGGAGACAGCACGTTGAGCCCCTCGACGATCACGACATCGGGCCGACGCACCGTCACGTGCGCGTCCGGCACGATGTCGTAGCGCACATGCGAGTAGAAGGGGGCGCGGACCTCCGCCGCGCCCGACTTGACCTCGGTGAGGAAGCTGACGAGGGCGCGCCGGTCGTACGACTCGGGGAAGCCCTTGCGGTCCATCAGCCCGCGACGTTCGAGCTCCGCGTTGGCGTAGAGGAACCCGTCGGTGGTCACGAGCTCGACCCGGGGCGTGCCGGGCCAGCGGCTCATCAGCTCGCGGAGCAGTCGGGCGATCGTCGATTTGCCGACCGCGACCGACCCGGCGACGCCCACGACGAACGGGGTGGTGGCGTCGGGTTCGCCGAGGAAGGCGGCCGTCTCGGCGCCGAGCCGCTTCGTGTTCTCGGCGTACGTGCTCAACAGCCGACTCAGCGGCAGGTAGACCTCGCGCACCTCGGCGAGGTCCAGCCGGTCGCCGATGCCGCGCAACTGCACGACCTCGGTCTCGGTGAGGGGGGCGGGGATGCCGGCGGCCAGCCGGGCCCACTCGGAACGGTCGATCTCGCGGTACAGCGAGTCGATGGCCGTCGTCTCGTCATCGGGGGACATCGGGGCCCACTCTATCTGTGGATACGCTGAACCCATGCGTCTCGGAGTCCTCGACATCGGCTCGAACACCGTCCATCTTCTCGTCGCCGATGTCCGCCCCGGAGGCCGACCCCAGGCGACCACGAGCCAGCGGACGGTACTGCGTCTCATGCGCTACCTCGAGCCCGACGGGTCCATCAGCGAGACGGGCGTGCGGGCCCTCGTCGACGCCGTGGCGCAGGCCCGCGCGGTGGCACAGGCGGAGAACGTCGCGGAGCTGCTCGCGACGGCGACGAGTGCCGTCCGCGAGGCGACCAACGGGGCCGACGTGATCGCCCGCATCGAAGCGGCGCTGGGACAGGAGCTCCAAGTGCTCGGCGGTGAGTCCGAGGCGCGGTTCACGTTCCTCGCCGTGCGACGCTGGTTCGGCTGGTCGGCCGGCCAGATCCTCCTCTTCGACATCGGCGGCGGTTCACTGGAGGTAGCCTCCGGCGCGGACGAGCTGCCGGACGTCGCGGCATCCGTGCCGCTGGGCGCCGGACGCACGACGGTGGAGTTCCTCCCGAACGATCCGCCCGGCGGGGACGCCGTGGAGGTGCTCCGGGGCCACGCCCGCACCCTGCTCGCGCCCGTCGCGGAGATCGTGGGCGCCCAGCCGCGGCCCAACCACGTCGTGGGCTCGTCGAAGGCGATCCGCTCGCTCGCGAAACTCGCCGGCTACCCCGTGCCCGGCTGGAGCGGCAGCGAACGGATGTTGCTGCCGCGCGGTGCGCTGGGCTCGTGGATCCCGCGTCTCGCCCGCATCCCGGCGTCCGCCCGGCAGGAGCTTCCCGGCATCACCGCCGACCGCACCTTCCAGATCGTCGCGGCCGCGGTCGTCCTGCACACCGCGATGACCGCGCTCGACGTCGACGAGCTCGAGGTCAGCCCGTGGGCGCTGCGGGAAGGCGTGCTGCTGCGCTACATCGAGTCGCTCAGCTGGCAGGAGCCGGCCTGACCCTACCGCGGGCCGCGGGCGACTCAGCCGCGGACGATGTCGGCCAGGTCCTCGGCGATGCGCCGCGCGTCGTCGTGGGATGCCGCCTCGACCATCACCCGCACCATCTGCTCGGTCCCCGAGGGACGCAGGAGCACACGGCCGCTGTCGCCGAGCGCGGCTTCGGCGACCTGCACGCCGGCGAGGACGTCGGCATCCGTCGCCCGTGAGCGCTCGACGCCGCGGACGTTGATCAGCACCTGCGGGAAGACCGTCATGACCGACGCGAGATCGGCGAGCGAACGCCGCGTGCGCGCCATCTCCGCGCACAGGTGGAGCCCGGTGAGGACACCGTCGCCCGTCGTCGCGTAGCGGCTCATGATGACGTGACCGCTCTGCTCGCCGCCGAGCGAGAAGCCGCCCTGGTTCATACGTTCGAGCACGTAGCGGTCTCCGACGGCGGTCTGCTCCACCGTGATGCCCTGCGCGGCCATCGCCCGGTGGAGGCCGAGGTTGCTCATCACGGTGGCGACGAGCGTGTCGTTCTTGAGGCGGCCGTCACGCTTCATCGCGACCGCGAGGATGGCCATGATCTGGTCGCCGTCGACGAGGGTGCCCTCGGCGTCGACCGCCAGGCAGCGGTCCGCATCGCCGTCATGGGCGATGCCGACGTCCGCTCCGGTGCGCACGACCTCGGCGGCCAGGCGCTCCATATGGGTCGAGCCGTAGCCGTCGTTGATGTTGATGCCGTCGGGGTCGGCGCCGATGACGGTGACCTTGGCCCCCGCGTTGCGGAACGTCTCGGGAGAGACACCGGATGCCGCGCCGTGGGCGCAGTCGAGCACGACGTGCAGCCCGTCGAGGCGGTGGGGCAGCGAGGCCAGCAGGTGGATGGCGTAGCGATCCTCGGCATCCGAGAAGCGGACGACGCGGCCGACGTCTCCCCCGGTGGGGCGCAGCTTCTCGCCGCCCATCGCCTCTTCGATGCGCCGCTCGACCTCGTCGGGGAGCTTGACACCGCCGCGGGCGAAGATCTTGATGCCGTTGTCCGGCGCGGGGTTGTGGGACGCGGAGATCATGACGCCGAAGTCGGCGTCGATGTCGCCGATCAGGTAGGCCGCCGCCGGCGTCGGCAGGGTGCCGGCGTCGAGCACGTCGACACCGGAGGACGCCAGTCCCGCCTCGACCGCGGCCGAGAGGAACTGACCCGACACGCGCGGGTCGCGCGCGATGACGGCGGTGAGCCGCTTGCCCGTCGCCGTGCGCGCCTCGGCGATACGGCCCTGGCCCAGGACGACGGCGGTCGCCTGGGCCAGGGTGAGCGCGAGGTCGGCGGTGAGGGGGCCGTTGGCCAGGCCCCGCACACCGTCCGTCCCGAACAGCGCCATGGAGCTTTAGCGCTTCGAGTACTGCGGAGCCTTGCGGGCCTTCTTGAGACCAGCCTTCTTGCGCTCCTTGACGCGAGCGTCGCGCGAGAGGAAGCCGGCCTTCTTCAGGGTCGGACGGTTGTTCTCGGCGTCGATCTCGTTGAGCGCGCGGGCGATGCCCAGGCGCAGCGCGCCGGCCTGGCCCGAGGGGCCACCGCCGGAGATGCGCGCGATGACGTCATAGCCACCGGCGAGGTCGAGCACCGTGAACGGGTCGTTGATGAGCTGCTGGTGCAGCTTGTTGGGGAAGTAGTCCTCGAGGGTGCGGCCGTTGACCGTGATGGTGCCCGAACCGGGGATGAGGCGGACGCGCGCGATGGCCTGCTTGCGGCGGCCGACGGCGGCACCGGGGACCGACAGCACCGGGCGGGGCGCGGCAGCGGCCTCGACCGGGGTGCTCTCGGTGGTGTAGCTCTCGGGGGTCTCTTCGATGGAGTCAGCGATGTTCGCCATGAGTTGTCCTTATGTCTCTCGGCGCGCTTACTGGGCGACCTGGCCGAAGGTGTACGGGGTGGGCTGCTGGGCCGCGTGCGGGTGCTCTGCGCCCACGTAGACCTTCAGCTTCGACAGCTGCTGGCGACCCAGGCTGTTCTTGGGGAGCATGCCGCGGATGGCCTTCTCGACGGCGCGGACCGGGTTCTTCTCCAGCAGCTCGGCGTACGAGGTGGCGGTGAGGCCGCCCGGGTAGCCGGAGTGGCGGTAAGCCATCTTCTTCTGGAGCTTCTGACCCGTGAGGGCGACCTTCTCGGCGTTGACGACGATGACGAAGTCACCGGTGTCCATGTGGTTCGCGAAGGTGGGCTTGTGCTTGCCGCGGAGGATGGCGGCGGCGTGCGAGGCGAGGCGTCCGAGGACGACGTCGGTCGCGTCGATGACGACCCACTCGCGGGTCACTTCACCGGCCTTGGGGGTGTAGGTGCGCGTCACAGTAGTGCTGCTTTCTTGATTCGAACGGAGAGGTTCGTGAATCCCGCTCCGGGGTGGTTCGCTGCCGCGTCTGGGGAGACGCCGTAGAGGAACACGCCAGTGGAGGGCTCACGTTCGCGGTGCGGGCCGCAGGCAGCGCACGCACCAAAGGGAGAGTCTAGGGCATCGGGGTGCCGGGACAAAACCCACCCGGCCGATCAGCCGTGAGAAAAAGGCGACCGAGGGGTCGAAGGAGTCCTCCGACCCCTCGGTCGCGGCGGCCGCACGCGGGGGGTCGGCGACCGCCAACCGGTCGTGTGGGGACACTACCGGGGGCTGGGGGGATCTTCTGCTTGTGGCGGACGATGTCGCCGCGTGTTGTCTGACACCAGACTACCGGGCGAGGCCCGTCTGCACGGCAGACCGAGCCGGGGAAACCTCGGGGGCGTCGAGCCCGGCGGCGAAGTTCTTGAGCCAGGGCCGCAGCTCGGGGCCGAGGTCGTCGCGGTCGCACGCGAGCTGGAGGATCGCCTTGATGTAGTCGACGCGGTCACCGGTGTCGTAGCGACGTCCGCTGAACACGACGCCGTAGACGCCGGGCCCGTCCGGGTCGGCGGCGAGCTCACGGAGCGCGTCGGTGAGCTGGATCTCCCCTCCCTTGCCCGGGGCGGTGTGCGCGAGCACGTCGAACACCTCCGGGCCGAGGACGTACCGGCCGATCACGGCGAGATTCGAGGGCGCATCCTCGCGTGAGGGCTTCTCGACGAGGTCGAGGATGCGCACCGCGCCGTCCTCGGCGCGGTCGCCGATCGTGGCGACGCCGTAGAGGTGCACCTGCTCCGGGTCGACCTCCATGAGCGCGACGACGGCGCCGCCGGTGCGCTCGTGCACGGCGAGCATGGTGGGCAGCAGCGGGTCGCGCTCGTCGATGAGGTCGTCGCCGAGCATGACGACGAACGAGGAGTCCCCGACGTACGACGCGGCCCGCGAGACGGCGTGCCCGAGGCCGCGCGGTTCGCCCTGGCGAGTGATGTGGATGTCGGCGAGCCGCGATGAGTGGGCGACCTTGCCGAGCTTCGCCGTGTCGCCCTTGGTGGTGAGGGCGCTCTCGAGCTCCGGGACGGAGTCGAAGTGGTTGGCGATGTTGTTCTTGTTGCGCCCGACGATGATGAGCACGTCGCGGATGCCGGCATCCACCGCCTCTTCGACGACGTACTGGATGGCCGGCTTGTCGACGACCGGGAGCATCTCCTTCGGCATCGCCTTGGTGGCGGGAAGGAACCTCGTTCCGAGGCCGGCGGCGGGGATGACGGCTTTGTAGCGGGGGGACATGCGATCTCTCCTGCGGGGCGTAGGGGGGTTGCTCCGAGGCGTCCGACGACGCGCGCGTACGGCGAGCATAGCGCCCGATGCGTCGGCACCGATGACGCGCGTGCGTCGGTCCGATGACGGGTTCAGGCGTGAGCGGCGAGCGCGGGGGCGGGGACGACCGACTCCAGGACGACATCCGCACCCTCCTGATACAGGAGGGTGCGTCCGGCGAAGGGCCGCACCGGCATGACGGCGCGCGGCAGGGCACCGGCGGACGCGACCCGCACGTGCAGATCGCCGGCGGCGTCCGTCGTGATGTCGATGCGCGCCGCCCGGGCACCCGAGTGCTTGACGGCGTTGACCAGAGCCTCGTTGACGACCTCGGCGACCACCGGCGCCGCGTCGGAGCGTTCGACCGCGCAGGCCGCATCGTCGTCGATGCACGTGTCGAGAGTCATGAGCGGCTCCCAGCCGGCGAGCATCCGGCGCAGGGCGCCGACGGTGCCGATCTCGCCGGCGCCGACGGGGGCGAGCACCTCGTCGAGGGCCCGGTCGGTCTCGATACGGAACTGCTCGATCTCCGGCGCCGTCGGCTCGGACTCGTCGGCG
>CANSLE010000072.1 GCA_947647645.1 uncultured Microbacterium sp. | reverse complement strand
GAGATCTACACTCCGTGAAACACTCTTTCCCTACACGACGCTCTTCCGATCTAGGGGTACATCGGCGTCCTGGGCCGTCAGCGCCACCCACGACGCCGCGACGAGGATCACGACGCCCACGAGTCGGAACCAGAGCAGGAAGCCGATGAAGACCGAGAACGTCGCGAGCAGCGGGTTCGAGGGGGAGTAGGACAGCAGGAGCCCTGCGCCGAGCTGCAGCACCACCATGGCGGCCCCGCCGAGAGCGGCGCCGGGCGCGATGAGCCGCCACCGCAACGCGGTCCCGGTGAGGAAGCGGATGAGGGCGGCGATCGCCGCGGCGTTGATCGCGAAGGCGACGGCGACCGAGGCGACACGGCCGGTCACCCAGACCCACCCGGAGTAGCCCGGCCAGTCGAACAGCTGGAAGAGCAGCTCGATCGCGCCGGCGGCGATGCTCGCGAGCACGGCGCCGATGACGAGGGCGAGACCGAAGAGGGCGGCGGCGACGAAGTCGCGTGCCTTCAGGAGGATGTAGCTGCGGGTGTCGAACGGCAGCCCGAAGATGTCGCGGACGGCCCGGCGCGTGAAGGTGACGAACCCGATCGCGGTCCACAGGGCGGCGACGAAGGCCACCG
The DNA here is from genome assembly GCA_947647645.1 of uncultured Microbacterium sp. GTDB lineage: Bacteria > Actinomycetota > Actinomycetes > Actinomycetales > Microbacteriaceae > Microbacterium. The sequence goes on along the minus strand of CANSLE010000072.1, from coordinate 8,828 downwards.
CACCGGTGATCGCCAGCACGCTCGCCGACTCCTGGGCGATCTGGGCGACCTCCGCCTCGCTGACGAGGCCCTGTCCGGTCTGCGCGCCGATGAGTCCCGGGATGTAGAGGTTGAGGATGTGGATCAGGCCGTCGATCGCCGGCTCGCTCCCACCCAGCCAGATGCCGACGATCGCGAATCCGAAGTAGATCACCGCGAAGATCGCGAACAGGGACTGGTAGCTGATCGCCGCCGCCAGCAGGAACCCGTTCGCCCGCAGGAAGTGGCGCCAGACCCGGATCGGGAACCAGGCGAGAGTCTTCCGTGTGATGGTCGTCGCACGCTCGATCGGCTCATCGAGCCGCTCGCGCAGCGGCGACTGCTCCCAGCGTGCGCGCCACGCGGCATCCGCGCGTTCTGACGAGTCCCTCACTCGTTCAGATTATCGATCGTGGATGCCGGTGCTCGCCGAGCTCAGCGGCCGCCGCGCAGGACGGCCTGCTTGACCTCGGCGATCGCCTTCGTGACCTCGATGCCGCGCGGGCACGCCTCGGTGCAGTTGAAGGTCGTGCGGCAGCGCCAGACGCCCTCCTTGTCGTTGAGGATGTCCAGGCGCACATCGGCCGCGTCGTCGCGCGAGTCGAAGATGAAGCGGTGCGCGTTCACGATCGCGGCCGGTCCGAAGTACTGGCCGTCTGTCCAGAACACCGGGCACGACGAGGTGCACGCAGCGCACAGGATGCACTTGGTGGTGTCGTCGAAGACCTCGCGGTCGACGATCGACTGGATGCGCTCCTTGCCCGCCTCGGGCTTGCTGTTCGCGATGAGGAACGGCTGCACCTCGCGGTACGACGCGAAGAACGGCTCCATGTCGACGACGAGGTCCTTCTCCAGCGGCAGACCCTTGATCGCCTCGACGTAGATGGGCTTCGAGATGTCGAGGTCCTTGATCAGCGTCTTGCAGGCGAGGCGGTTGCGGCCGTTGATGCGCATCGCGTCGGAGCCGCAGATCCCGTGGGCGCACGAGCGGCGGAAGGTCAGCGAGCCGTCGACCTCCCACTTGATCTTGTGCAGGGCGTCGAGGACGCGGTCGGTCGGGTACATCTCGACGTCGTAGTCGACCCAGCGCGGCTCGGTGTCGGTCTCGGGGTCGAAGCGACGGATGATGAAGGTGACGAGGTACGACTGGATCGGGGCCTCGCCGGTCGTCTCCACGACGACGTCCTGTTCGACGATGGCGGTCGTCATCAGTACTTCCTCTCCATCGGCGGGTAGTTCAACTCGCCCTTGTCGTTCTTGGTGAACACGACGGGCTTCCAGTCCAGCTTGATGTGGTCCTCGGGATCCGGGGAGTGCGGGTCGCCGGTGAGGTAGGCCATCGTGTGCTGCATGTACTGCTCGTCGTTGCGGTCGGGGTAGTCCTCGCGCATGTGCCCGCCGCGGCTTTCGCGGCGGTTGCGCGCCGCGTAGGCGACGATCTCGGCGAGGTCGAGCAGGAAGCCCAGCTCGACGGCCTCGAGCAGGTCGGTGTTGAACCGCTTGCCCTTGTCGTCGATGTGCACATTCTTGAACCGCTGACGCAGGTCGTGGATCGTGCCCATGACGTTGGTGAGCGTCTCCTCCGTGCGGAAGACCTGGGCGTTGGCGTCCATCTCCTCCTGCAGCTTCTTGCGCAGGACGGCGATGCGTTCGGTGCCCGTGTTCGCGCGCAGGCCCTCGAGCATCTCGCGGACCTCCTTGGCGGGGTCCTCCGGCAGCGGCACGAAGTCGGCCGTCTGCACGTACTCGACGGCGTTACGGCCGCTGCGCTTGCCGAAGACGTTGATGTCCAGCAGCGAGTTGGTGCCGAGGCGATTGGCGCCGTGCACCGACACGCAGGCGCACTCGCCGGCGGCGTAGAGGCCCGGCACGACGGTGTCGTTGTCCTGCAGCACCTCGCCGTTGTTGTTGGTGGGGATGCCGCCCATCGCGTAGTGGGCCGTCGGCATGACCGGTACCGGCTCGGTGACCGGGTCGACCCCGAGGTAGGTGCGGGCGAACTCGGTGATGTCGGGGAGCTTGGTCTCCAGCACCTCGGCGCCGAGGTGGGTGCAGTCGAGGTACACGTAGTCCTTGTGCGGACCGGCGCCGCGGCCTTCGAGGACCTCCTTGACCATGCAGCGGGCGACGATGTCTCGCGGGGCGAGGTCCTTGATGGTCGGCGCGTAGCGCTCCATGAACCGCTCGCCGGAGGCGTTGCGGAGGATCGCGCCCTCGCCGCGGGCGCCCTCGGTGAGGAGGATGCCGAGGCCGGCGAGGCCGGTCGGGTGGAACTGGAAGAACTCGATGTCCTCGAGCGGCAGGCCCTTGCGCCACACGATGCCGACGCCGTCGCCGGTGAGGGTGTGCGCGTTGGAGGTCGTCTTGTAGATCTTGCCGAAGCCGCCCGTCGCGAAGATCACCGCCTTCGAGTGGAAGACGTGGAGGTCGCCGGTGGCCAGCTCGTAGGCGACGACGCCGGCGATCTGGGTGTTGCCGTCGGCATCCTTCACCGTGATGAGATCGAGCGCGTAGTACTCGTTGAAGAAGTTGATGCCGAGCCGCACGCAGTTCTGGAACAGCGTCTGCAGGATCATGTGGCCGGTGCGGTCGGCGGCGTAGCACGCGCGGCGCACGGGGGTCTTGCCGTGGTCGGCGGTGTGCCCGCCGAAGCGGCGCTGGTCGATCTTGCCCTCGGGGGTGCGGTTGAAGGGCAGCCCCATGTTCTCGAGGTCGATGACGGCATCGATGGCCTCACGGGCGAGGATCTCCGCGGCATCCTGGTCGACGAGGTAGTCGCCGCCCTTGACGGTGTCGAAGGTGTGCCACTCCCAGGAGTCTTCTTCAACGTTCGCGAGCGCCGCCGCCATGCCGCCCTGGGCCGCACCCGTGTGCGAGCGGGTCGGGTAGAGCTTGGTGATGACGGCCGTGCGGGCTCCCGGGCCCGCCTCGATGGCGGCGCGCATGCCGGCGCCGCCGGCGCCCACGATGACGATGTCGAACTCGTGGTAGTAGACGCCGTCCTTCAGAACGGCCTCGGGATGCTGGGTAGTCACGTCAGGGATGCCTTGTCTTCTGCGTCTTCGTTGGCGGTGTCAGCGTGCGGCGCACATCTGGATGAGCCACTCGGTCGTCGAGTTCTCCACGCCCAGGCACGGGTCGAAGGTGAAGACGACGAGCGTGCCGAGCAGGATGAGGAACCCGGCGGCGATCCACAGGGCCCAGACCAGCACCTTGCGGGTGGTGGCGCCGATCACATAGTCGTTGACGATCGTGCGCATGCCGTTCGCACCGTGGATCATCGCGAGCCACAGCATCAGCACGTCCCAGACCTGCCAGAACGGGCTGGCGAACTTGCCCGCCACGAAGGCGAAGTCGATGCCGTGGATGCCTTCGCCCAGCATCAGGTTGACGAAGAGGTGACCGAAGATCAGCACGACCAGCAGCACGCCGGACACGCGCATGTAGATCCAGCCGACCTTCTCCAGGTTGGCCCCCTTCTTACGCACCTGGGGGCTGCGCGGCGCGGGGATGGCCTGCTCGTTGCTCGGCGTCAGGGTGGACATCAGTGACCGCCTCCGATGTTGGACAGCACGATGGGGATGTGGCGCGCGGCGAAGCCGCCCACCGTGACGACCCACAGGCCCAGCACGCCCCACCACAGCTGTCGCTGGTGGCGGGTCGCCCAGGGCCAGAGGTCGACCGCGATGATGCGGAGTCCGTTGAAGGCGTGGTAGACGATCGCCGCGACCAGGGCGACCTCGCCGAAGCCCATGATCGGGTTCTTGTACGTCCCGATGACCGCGTCGTACGCCTCGGGGGAGAGGCGGATCAGCGCGGTGTCGAGGACGTGTACGAGCAGGAAGAAGAAGATGGCGACGCCGGTGATGCGGTGCAGCACCCACGACCACATGCCCTCGTTGCCGCGGTAGAGCGTTCCGCGCGGCGACGTGGACGTGGTCTGTGCTACCGACGGTGTGACGCGTGCTGGTGCAGACACGGTCGTCCTCCCTTGGTGTGAACGGACACCTCGGTACGGCGGGGGCAGTCATCGGCCCCGGGGTTCACAACGGCACTGGACCCTCGGCGTCGCACACAGGCGCAGTCATATCCTAAGTCGGCGTTCGAGATCGGGGCGAGGAAGGACACCCTAAGTTCTCTCGATATCGAGATATCCGGAGCAAATCCGCCTTCTTTCCGAAATCGGCGCGTTACCCGCGGCCCGCTAACCTGTCGGCATGGCCGATCCGATCAACGACTTCTACGCCGTGATTCCCGCCGGAGGTGTCGGCAGTCGTCTGTGGCCGCTCTCGCGTGCCGATGCCCCGAAGTTCCTGCACGATCTCACGGGCTCGGGGCACTCGCTCCTCCGTGACACGTGGGACCGTCTGGCGCCGCTGGCGGGCGCCGACCGCATCGCCGTCGTCACCGGGCGGGCACATCGTGCCGCCGTCGAGGAGCAGCTTCCCGGCATCCCCGACCGCAACGTGTTCCTCGAGTCGGAGCCGCGTGATTCCGCCGCCGCGATCGGCCTCGCTGCCGCGATCCTGCATCGCCGCGAGCCGGACGTGATCATCGGCTCCTTCGCCGCCGACCACGTGATCCGCGGCACCAGGGTGTTCGAGTTCGCGGTGCGCGACGCCGTGGAGGTCGCACGCGAGGGCTACATCTGCACCGTCGGCATCGCCCCGTCCGAGCCCGCTGTCGGCTTCGGCTACATCAAGCGTGGCGGAGAGCTCATCGTCGAAGGAGCGCGCGACGCCTCGCTTGTGGAGCGTTTCGTCGAGAAGCCCGACCTTGAGACCGCGAAGAAGTACCTCGCCGACCGCGACTACCTCTGGAACGCGGGGATGTTCATCTCGCGCGCCGATGTGCTCCTGGCCGAGATCGAGGCGAACAACCCCGAACTGCACGCGGGCCTGCTCGAGCTCGCCGAGGCGTGGGACGACCGCGAGCGGCGCGGCCCCGCCGTCGACCGCATCTGGCCCAAGCTGCCGAAGATCGCGATCGACTACGTGGTCGCGGAGCCGGCGGCCGAGAAGGGGCGACTGGCGGTCGTGCCGGGTCACTTCGACTGGGACGACGTCGGCGACTTCGCGAGCCTCGCGAAGCTCAACAGCGGCGGACGCAAGAACGATCTTGCGATCCTCGGCGAGAACGCGCGCATCCTCTCGGATGCCGCGAGCGGCATCGTCGTCAGCCACACGAATCGGGTCATCAGCCTCATCGGTGTCAAGGACATCGTTGTGGTCGACACCCCCGACGCGCTCCTCGTGACCACCAGCGAGCACGCGCAGCGTGTGAAGGGCGTCGTCGACGCCCTCAAGCTCACCGGCCGCGGCGACGTGCTCTGACCCGCCGCGAGGGGGCAGGATGCCGGCTGCATGTCGGCTTGATTGCGTCTTTGTAACCATTCGCCGCCGCGCGGGCGTGCAGGGTGCAAATCCCACGTCACAGTAGGTAACTTCGATCCGTGCGCCCGCGAAATCCGCGGGTCTATCAATGTGGAGGCTGCATTGACCATCTCGACCACCAAGAAGCTCGCCGGCATCACAGCTGCCGCGGGGCTCATCATCGCCCTCGCCGGCTGCGGCTCGGCCCCGACACCCGCGGGCTCCGGATCGGGTGCCGCCGGCGGCACCGTCGTCGACGGCTTCAAGCCCTGCCTGGTCTCGGACAACGGCGGCTTCAACGACAAGTCGTTCAACGAGTCCGCCAAGATCGGCATGGACAAGGCCGCCGCCGAGCTCGGCGTCAAGCCCCTTGAGGTCGAGTCGAAGTCCGACAACGACTACAAGCCGAACATGGAGGCGCTGCTCTCCGGCGGCTGCACCTTCATCGTCTCGGTCGGCTTCAAGCTCTCCGCCGCGACGATCGAGGCCGCGACGGCCAACCCGAAGGTCAACTTCGCGATCATCGACGACTCGGCCGACCAGAACCAGGACGGCAAGCCCGACGCGTCGAACATCAAGCCCCTCCTCTTCGACACCGCTCAGGCGGCCTACCTCGGCGGCTACGCCGCGGCCGCGTGGTCGCAGGCGTCGGGCGTCGACAAGGTCGGCACCTTCGGCGGCATGCAGATCCCGCCGGTCACCATCTTCATGGACGGCTTCGTCGAGGGCGTCAAGAAGTACGACACCGACAAGGGCGCCAACGTGCAGTCGTTCGGTTGGGACGCGGCCGCGCAGAAGGGCTCCTTCACCGGTGACTTCAAGGCCAACGACACGGCCAAGCAGACCGCGCAGGGCATCCTCGACCAGGGCGTCAACGTCATCCTCCCCGTCGGTGGCCCCATCTACCTGTCGGCCAGCGCCGCCATCAAGGACAGCGGAAAGAACACCGTCATGCTCGGTGTCGACTCCGACCTGGCCGTCGCCGACCCGTCGGTGGCCAACCAGATCCTCGTCTCGATCATGAAGCGCATCGACACCGCGGTCTACACCGCGGTGACGCAGGCGGCCCAGGGCAAGTTCGACGGGACGCCGTACGTCGGCACGCTCGCGAACGAGGGTGTCGGACTGTCGTCCTTCCACGACTACGAGAGCAAGCTGCCCGCCGGTCTGCAGGACGAGCTGAAGGCGCTGCAGGCGAAGATCGTCAGCGGCGACATCAAGGTGACCTCGCCGAGCTCGCCCAAATAGTCCACGAGCACGAGCACGAGAGCGGGGCGTTTCGCCAGCCGGCGGAGCGCCCCGCTCTCTTCTCGTGCCCGACCTCTCTGGATAGGGTCACACGTATGAAGCTTGAGTTGCGTGGCATCACGAAGCGGTTCGGATCGCTCGTCGCCAACGACCACATCGACATCGTCGTCGAACCGGGGCAGATCCATGCCCTGCTGGGTGAGAACGGTGCCGGCAAGTCCACCCTGATGAACGTCCTCTACGGCCTGTACCGGGCCGACGAAGGCGAGATCCTCCTGGACGACGTCGTCCAGGACTTCCGTGGACCTGGCGACGCGATGGCGGCCGGCATCGGCATGGTGCACCAGCACTTCATGCTGATCCCCGTTTTCACGGTCGCGGAGAACGTTATGCTCGGCCACGAGCAAACCGGCCTCCTCGGCTCGCTCGATCTCGCCGCGGCCCGTGCGCACGTTCGCGCGGTCGCTGCGCGCTTCGGCTTCGACGTCGACCCGGACGCCCTCGTCGGCGACCTGCCGGTCGGCGTCCAGCAGCGCGTCGAGATCATCAAGGCGCTCTCCCGCGACGCCAAGGTGCTCGTCTTCGACGAGCCCACGGCGGTGCTCACCCCGCAGGAGACCGACGAGCTCATGGCGATCATGAAGCAGCTGCGCGACGAGGGCACCGCGATCGTGTTTATCACCCACAAGCTGCGCGAGGTGCGCGCCGTCGCCGATCGCATCACCGTCATCCGACTCGGCAGGGTGGTCGGCGAGGCGGAGCCCACCGCATCCAACACCGAACTCGCCTCGATGATGGTCGGCCGACCGGTCGAGCTGACGGTGCACAAGGACCCGCCGCGTCTCGGAACGGGCGGGCTCGAGGTGCGCGACCTGCGGGTCGTCGGCGCCGACGGCGTCGTGCTCGTCGACGACATCAGCTTCGATGTGCGTCCCGGCGAGGTTCTCGCCGTGGCAGGCGTGCAGGGCAACGGTCAGACCGAGCTCGCCGAGGCCATCATGGGCCTCGGCGTGCACACCACCGGTTCGATCCGCCTCGATGGCGCGGAGATGCTCGGACGGAGCGTCAACCAGGTGCTCGCGAGCGGTGTCGGCTTCGTTCCCGAGGACCGCGGCGAGGACGGCCTCGTCGGGGCGTTCTCGGTGGCGGAGAACCTCATCCTCGACCGCTCCGACGATCCCGAGTTCTCTCGCTACGGCACGATCCTCCGCGGCGTGCTCGACGACTTCGCCAAGGAGCGCATCGCCGAGTTCGACATCCGGACGCAGGGGCCCGGACAGGCGGCCGGCTCGCTGTCCGGTGGCAACCAGCAGAAGGTGGTCATCGCCCGCGAGCTCAGCCGCAGCCTCAAGCTGTTCCTGGCCTCCCAGCCGACCCGTGGTGTGGACGTGGGCTCGATCGAGTTCATCCACAAGCGGATCGTCGAGACGCGCGATGCGGGCATCCCCGTGATCGTCGTCTCCACCGAACTCGATGAGGTCGTCGCGCTCGCCGACCGCATCCTCGTGATGTACCGCGGGCGCATCGTGGGCATCGTGCCGGCGACCACGCCCCGCGATGTCCTCGGCCTGATGATGGCCGGCGAGAACCCGACGGAGGATGCCGCGTGAGCACCACGACCGAACCCGCATCCGCGGCATCCGGAGCGGGAGTGCCCGCACCCCCCACCGCCAACCGCGTGATGACCGAGATCCTGCGTGGCAACGTCGTCACCACGATCCTCGCCGTCGTGCTCGCCCTGATCGTGGGCGGCGTGCTCATCGCGGTGACCAACCCCGAGGTGCAGGCCGCCGCGGGCTACTTCTTCGCCCGCCCGGGCGACATGCTGTCCGCCGCCTGGACCGCCGTCACGGGAGCGTACACGGCGCTCTTCACGGGATCGGTGATCAACCCGAACGCCCCCGACTTCCTGAGCGCGATCCGTCCGCTCGCCAACACGCTCGGCTTCGCGACGCCGCTGATCGCGGCCGGTCTCGGCATCGCCGTCGCCTTCCGCGTGGGCCTGTTCAACATCGGTGCCCGTGGGCAGATGCTCATCGCCTGCGCCGCAGCCGCGCTCGTGACCTTCCAGCTGGACCTGCCCGCCGTGATCCAGGTGCCGCTGACGCTGGTCGTCGGCATCATCGGCGGCGCGCTGTGGGGTGGACTCGTCGGACTGCTCAAGGCGCGCACGGGTGCGCACGAGGTCAT
>CANSLE010000071.1 GCA_947647645.1 uncultured Microbacterium sp. | reverse complement strand
CCCCTACCCGGACTCCGACGCGCTCAACCCGCTACACCCTCGTTCACGAAGAGCCCGATAACCGCCGAACCTTCGCCGCCCGAGTACGTAATCTCGATCGAAGCGGGGCCGGTGGGATCGTGGAGTTCCTCACCAAACGCATCCTCGAGCCTTCCGAAAGTGAGATCGCGCCCCAAGGGTGCAGACACGATTAGCGAGACAGACTCCCCCGTCGGTGACCACCGCACCACTCCGTAGTCAAAGACTGCGTCCTCTTCAAAGGTGAATGTCACTGGTTGGCCGTGACGCTCCTGATAGTCACGAACCAGTCGCTCGATCACCTTCTCACGCGGCCGCGGCGACCTGAAGCGAAACACCTCGTCGGGGCGATTCACCAGCTTGAGGGTCATGAAGATGTCGTGCACGTGGATCAGCTTTGCATGCAAACAGACCTACCTCGTGGATGTGAGGATGTCACGACAATTACTTGCCCGCGGGGCCCCGGTACTTCCGGTCAAGGGGTGAGCCGGTCCCGTTCGAGAGCATCGCATCGTCGAGGAGCTCACCGGGAGTGTTTGCGAGCAGTTCTTTCGCCCGCGGCGTGACCCGCCATGAGATGTGCCTCTTCTTCAGCTTGTGGAGGTCAGGAGCCTCACGCCAGATCAGACGCACACGTATGCGCTCCTCCAGACGGAACCCCTCATAATGACGCTCCAGGAAAGACCAGCGGTCTCGGTGCGCGATCGTCTCCCACCTGTCGCCAGAGCCGCCGCCTGTCTCGATCGCGCGCGGAGTTCGCATCCACTGAATCTGGACCTCGTGAGCATCAGCAGCACCCACGTTCGCGACCTCGAGCTGTAGGACAGTCGGCCCTTGAGCGACGCGCCAGCCAGCCTGCCAATGCACGCGGCCAGGTCGAGACCGCCAGAAGGTCATGGTGGACACCAGGAGCCCAATCACCGCGACGGCCAACGTGACAGCCGTAACCGCGTTCCAGGGCGACGCCTGCTCAAGAGTCACCATGATGTCTTTGCACACGTCCACAGCATGAAAATAACGGACTGGGCTGCCCTATCGGGCGACCGACGGCTACAGCCTGAGTATCTTCGGTCAGTCGGGGCGCGCCGCATCGATGATTGCGCCCGCTGTCGTCATTAGGGCTCGCCCCGGGCGTCTAGATGTCTCGCCCCGGGCGTCTAGATGTAATGTCCGGGCAGGTTGTTGAGCCTGCTGATGGGTGGGGCTCCGATTGCGGAGTGGTGTCTGTGGTGATTGTAGAAGTGCAGCCAGCCTGGCAGTGCGGTGCGACGCTCGGTGTCCGACGAGTAGAAGCGGGCGTAGGCCGAGCCGTCGGCGAGGGTGCGGTGGAAGCGCTCGATCTTCCCGTCGGTCTACGGACGGACGGTAGGGAAGGGTGCGTGGTGCCGGACGTCGAGCGCAGCGCAAGCATCGCGCCAGGCATGCGACTTGTAAGCGGACCCGTTGTCTGAGAGGACGCGTTCGACGGTGACGCCGCGGTCCGCGAACCATGCGACGGCCCGTTCGAGCACCCCGATCGCGGTGACGGCTTTCTCAGCGGCGCTTGATCTCGACGTAGGCCACGCGGGAGTGGTCGTCGATGACGGTGTGCAAGAACGCGTTGCCGACGTTGGGTTCGTAGTCCGCGTGTCGTTTGCCGGTGCGTTTCGCGGGGCCCCCCGTGTCCGGTCGCGCTGATACTTTCCCACGTATCGAGAGCCGCCGCGGTCCGTGATGTTGCCGGACTTGGTCACGTCGACGTGAATCAGCGACCCGGGATAGTCATGCTCGTAGGGGCGGGTGGGTCACCGGTGACCCGGTCGATGTGGCTGAGCCGGTTGATCCGCGCCCGCATTAGCGCCGCATGGATCGTTGACTCGGGAACGCCGAGTTCGCCAGCGATCTGAGCGGTCCCGAGCCGGCGACGCCACCGGGCTTTCACGATCCGCTTCGCCACAGCAGGCGGCGTCTTGATCGGAATCGACCGAGGACGGCTGGAGCGATCAGCCGTCCCCATCGGTTCTTCGGTCCGCAACCGGGTCGCCCACTTCCGTGCGGTCGGCGGTGAGGTCATGAACATCTTCGCCCGACGGCGACCGGCCAATGCTCCTCGACGATGAGCTTGGCAAGCCGCAGAAGAGCGCGCGGGGTGAGAGCAGCGTTAGCGTGGGACACGAAGGCCTCCTGTGTTCGTGAAGCGGTTCCTAGACAGCTCCGCTCTCGCAACGGGAGGCCTTCACCCGTCAGCAGATCACATCCGATTCACGCGAAAACGTCCCTGCACATCACACCTAGAGGGACTGGAGCCAGACGCGAGCGCACGCTTCTGGCGGTGCGCGCACTTAGGCGCGACGCGGCTCTAGGAGCTAGGCCTTCGGGTGATGACGCTTGGCGGCGATCAGGAGTCGAGCGCGTATGCGCTCTCGCTCGTCTTTCGCAGCCCTGGTTGAATCCAGGGAGACGTGCCGCAGATCCAGGTAGGTATGCCCAGGGGGCGAGTCGGGAGGTGCGGGGCGATTGGCCGAGTCGTCGAGGAGCTGACTCGACACCTTGCCCGCAATAGAGGCGGCAATACCCCAGGTGCCGGCGGAGGGCTTTTTCTCAACCTCGGTTCGGTGGACGTATGCCTCCTCCGCGGTCGACTTGGTTTGGCGCGCTCCCGACAACTTGCCCTCGTCAGCATCGGTCCAGCGAAACATCAGGTCCGTCGGCTGGCCCTTGACCTCGTCGTAAAAGGCGGGGCCGGTGGGGCACTGACGCCACCACAACTCATCACCGGTGACTACCACCTCGCCCGGCTCGGGCTGCGGCAGGGCGGTCACTTCGCATGCCTTTCGACGAAACGGAGCGCGTCGCTCGCTCCGACCGGTTCTTCAATCGCCTCTTCGTCGGTCTCCGCGTTCAGGTGGAACGCATAAAAGTGCGCCTCGTTATCGACCGTCAGGACGGTGTGCGAGTTTTCTGTTAGCCATTCCATGCGAACACCACCATCGAGGGCCGGGAAGATGGCGGGCTCGTTCCATCCCGCACCGCTGATTGAGGTGAGTACCTCGAGCGCAGCCTCCAGCGCGAAGACCTCCGTTCGCTCACCCTCGCCGTCAGCGTGACCTTCAGGGAGCGCGGCGAACGTCGCGAGGCGCACCGCCCACGGATTCGCGCTCTTGCCAAACATGTTGGCCTCCCTCACCTCGCTGATCCGTACGACCGATCCGTCGAGCTCACTGATCACGTAGTCGCAATCGATCCAGATCAAATCGGCCACGTCCTGACGACTATGAAGCGTATGCAGGGCCTCCCACACTGTCGGATCGGTGAACCTCGCAGGTATCGTCCTGCCTTGTCCGTCTACGAGCGAAAACTTGTTCGCGGCCTCGAGGTTGTAGAGGATGCCGACCAATGTCCCCGAGCGCTCAAAGCGCATCCCGCGCAATGCGTCAAGCAGTTCACGGTGCTGAGGTACCCCAAACCTCACCTCATCGTGCCTTTCCGGTCTAACAGCGATGGCTTCCTCGCCGGTGAAGCCACTACCGATAGCACGTGCAGCGGTAATCACCCCGGGGCTAGCAGCCTCGAGCGGCTTGAAGTTGTGCTTGATGATCGAGTCGAAGAGGTCGTATATCGCATCCTCGGTCAGCTCACGCAGAGTAGGTGCGCCAGGGAACATGGGGGCGGGGTCCGACGCGAAGTAAGTCTTCTGGCTGCCGGGTTGAATATCGACCAACCGCAGTCGCACCAGATCCGCGATGTTCTCAGGTAAGGGCCTGCCGGGATTCTTCTCGGCCCAGAGCTGCTTCGCCATCTCGATCACAAGCTTTTGGTACTTCGCCAACTCCTGAATGCCGTCGAGAGGGAAGCCGAGGCCATCGAAGCGACCCCCGGTGAACTTCAGGTCTGGCCTGCGCTCGGGCTGGTCCCTGCTCGTCTCGCCCTCGTCGGTCATGGTCGCAATCATATTGGGAGCACGCTCAGCCAATAGATGCAGACACCGCACTTGCTTTATGTGCCGTCTATTTCGCTTCCACAGCGGCGGACTTCGTCAGCGCGGTGGCGCCGCGGCATCCGGACGTCCTCCACGGTGTGAAGGCGGCGCTGCCCCTCATCGCGGCGGAGCGCGGGATGCTGCCGGTGTACGACCTCGATGCCGCCGCGCGCCATGCCGACGCGCTCGTGTTGACGGCGTCGCTTCCGCATGTGCTAGTCGGGCTCTGGCGCGCAGTCTCCGGGGGCGCCTCGCGCCCACCGCGTGCGCCGCTTGCAGGCCGCGGCATCGTGGCGAACTACCTGCACCAGCTGACCGGACGCGTCCCCACCCCTGACGAGGAGCGCGCATTGACCGCATACCTGGTGTCGGTCGTCGATCACGGACTGAACGGGTCGACCTTCACGGCGCGGGTGATCGCGTCGACCGGAGCCGACGTGGCATCCGGCCTCGCCGGTGCTCTGGGGTCGCTGTCCGGGCCCCTGCACGGAGGTGCGCCGTCGCGAGTGCTCGACGCGCTCGACGCCGTCGGCCCCGAACCGGAGGCCATCGCGACGTGGATCCGCGGGGAGGTGGCCGCCGGGCGCCGCCTCATGGGCTTCGGTCACACCGTCCACCGCACGAGCGATCCCCGATCCGAGCTGCTCAAGTCCATCGCCCAGCAGCTCGACGGAGACCGCACCGCGGTCGCCCTCCGGTTCGAAGCCGAATCCGAAGCCGAACAAGCGCTCGCGGCGGCGAAGCCGGGTCGCCTGCTGCACGCCAATGTCGAGTTTTACGCGGCGGTGGTGCTGGAGCGCGTCGGCATCCTGCGCGAGATGTTCACGCCGACCTTCGTGCTCGCCCGCACCATCGGCTGGGCGGCGCACGTGCTCGAGCAGGCGTCGGATCCGAAGATCATCCGCCCGGCGGCGCGATACGTGGGGCCGCCGCTTGCGACGACGGCGTCGAGTGCGACGATGGAGGCATGAGCCTGCACATCACCGACGACCCGGCCGCCGACGCCCTGCTCACCGAGAACCCGCTGGCACTTCTGATCGGCATGCTGCTGGACCAGCAGGTGGCGATGGAGACGGCGTTCAGCGGACCCCTGAAGATCGAGGAGCGCATCGGCGCGGTGGATGCCGCGACCATCGCCGGCTACGACCCCGACGCCCTGGTCGCCGCGTTCCAGCAGTCGCCGGCGGTGCACCGCTACCCCGGCTCGATGGCCGGGCGCGTGCAGTCCCTCTGCCGCACCCTCGAGGAGGACTGGGGTGGGGATGCCGCGGCGCTGTGGACCGAGGGCGACCCCGACGGGCCGACCGTGCTGAAGCGGTTGAAGGCGCTCCCCGGCTTCGGCGAGCAGAAGGCCAAGATCTTCCTCGCCCTGCTCGGCAAGCAGTACGGCTTCAGCGGCGCCCGGTGGCGTGAGGCCGCGGGCGCCTATGGCGAAGACGGCTCGTTCCGGTCGGTGGCCGACATCGTCTCGCCCGACGCGCTCGCCAAGGTCCGCGAGTTCAAGAAGGCGGCGAAGGCCGCGGCATCCGCGGGGAAGGCCTGACACCGTCGCGCCGCGCGCGCATCCTGCGCCGGCAGGCAGGCGATCTGCGGGTCAGCCCTGGACGAAGAGGTAGCCGCGCTCGTCGTCGAAGCCGCCGATGACGAGGCCGCGGCCGTAGTGGCCGAGCATCTCCTCCCGCACACGGAGGCGCCAGGACGCGGCCTCCGCGGGGTCGGTGCGCCGCAACGCCTCGATGTCCGCGGGGATCTGCACCGTCACGACCACATCGGCGGGCTCGGGCTCACGCACCGGCGCCGACGCGAGCGCCCATGCCACGAGCAGCCGGTCGCTGTCGACGCCCTGACCCCGCTGGTCGAGTTCCGCGCCGTCGTAGGCCGAGCCGTACTGGTCGACGAGGTACTCGACGAACCGCACGCCGATGGTCTTGGCGTTGAAATGGGCGTTGCGGCGCACCAGCGGATCGAACGTCCAGGTGACGGTGCCGATGTCTCGGGCGATGGCCCACTGCCGCTGCTGCTGCTTCAGCAGGCGTCCGAAGCCGCGGCGCTGGTACTCGGGCAGCACGCCGGTGACGTGCGAGTGCATCGCGTGCCGCTCCGGCGGCGAGAAGAAGGCGACCGAGGCCCCGACGATGCGATCGCCGTCGTACAGGCCGACGACGTAGTTGCCCGAGTACTGCAACGCGCGCATCAGCGGCGCGGGCATGGGATCGCGACCGCCCCAGATCTCCACGATGACCCGGTGGGCGGCGAAGATCTCGTCGAGCGTGTCGAGGTCGCGGATGCTGAGAGCGGACTCGGGAGCGCCGGATGCCATGCCCCCACGCTAGTCGCTCTCCCGCTCTCCGGCTGTCCGGCGCGGGCCGCCGAGCGCGAGACACGCGGACCGGGCGGATGCCGCGGACCGGGCGGATGCCGCGGACCGGGCGGATGCCGCGGGTCAGGCGCCGCGCAGGCGCTCGGCGAGGTACGCGTGCAGGCCGTCGAGCCCGATGCGCTCCTGGCCCATCGTGTCGCGGTCGCGCACCGTCACAGCGTTGTCGTCGAGTGAGTCGAAGTCGACCGTGACGCAGTAGGGCGTGCCGATCTCGTCCTGACGGCGGTAGCGGCGTCCGATGGCGCCGGCGTCGTCGAAGTCGATGTTCCAGCCCGCTCCGCGGAGCGTGTCGGCGACCTCGCGCGCCAGCGGCGACAGGCGCTCGTTGCGCGACAGCGGCAGCACGGCGACCTTGACGGGGGCCAGCCGCGGGTCGAGCTTCAGCACCGTGCGGGTGTCGGTGCCGCCCTTGGCGTTGGGCACCTCCTCCTCACGGTACGCGTCGACGAGGAAGGCCATCATCGCGCGCGTGAGGCCGAAGGACGGCTCGATGACGTACGGCGTGTACTTCTCGCCCGACGCCTGGTCGAAGAAGGTGAGCGACTGGCCGGACGCGTCGGAGTGGCTCTTGAGGTCGTAGTCGGTGCGGTTGGCGACGCCCATGAGCTCGCCCCACTCCTTGCCCGGGAAGCCGAAGCGGTACTCGACGTCGATCGTGCCGGCCGAGTAGTGCGCGCGGTCGTCCTCGGGAACGTCGAACCGCTTCATGTTCTCCGGGTCGACGCCCAGGTCGACGAACCAGTTCCAGCAGGCCTCCACCCAGTGCTCGAACCACTGGTGCGCCTCGGCGGGCGGGGTGAAGTACTCGATCTCCATCTGCTCGAACTCACGCGTGCGGAAGATGAAGTTGCCGGGAGTGATCTCGTTGCGGAAGGCCTTGCCGACCTGCCCGACGCCGAAGGGGGGCTTGCGGCGCGACGCCGTCAGCACGTTCGAGAAGTTCACGAAGATGCCCTGCGCGGTCTCGGGACGCAGGAAGTACAGGCCCGACTCGTCGTCGACGACGCCCAGGTAGGTCTTGACGAGACCAGAGAACGCCTTCGGTTCGGTGTACTGGCCCTTGGTGCCGCAGTTGGGGCAGGGGATGTCGGCGAGGCCGTTCTCCGCCGGGCGCCCCTTGCGCGCCTCGAAGTCCTCGACGAGGTTGTCGGCCCGGAAGCGCTTGTGGCAGTGCAGGCACTCGACCAGCGGGTCGGTGAAGGTCGCGACGTGACCCGAGGCCTCCCAGACGCGCTTGGGCAGGATGATGCTCGAGTCCAGCCCGACCATGTCGCCGCGGCCGCGCACGAACGTCTGCCACCACTGCCGACGGATGTTCTCCTTCAGCTCCGTGCCGAGGGGGCCGTAGTCCCACGCCGACCGCGATCCGCCGTAGATCTCCCCGGCCTGGAAGACGAAGCCGCGATGACGGGCGAGGGCGATGACTTTGTCGAGGCGGGACTGCTCGGCCACAGGTGGCTCCAAATGGTCGTGTCGCGAATGCGAAAAGGCGTGGATGCCGACAGTTCCGGCATCCGTCGAGTCTAGTCTTCCGCCGCGGCCGCCACCCGGCCAGCCCGTGACTAACGTGGGACGGGTGAGCGCACCTCGGCCCGAGATCCAGCACGTCATCGTCCCGGGGCGTCACCATCTGCTGACGCGGTTCCAGGCGGAGTACCTCCGCGAGCTGCTCGCCGGCACCGGCCGAGACGAGACTGGGGAGCCGATCGTTGTCGCCGCCGACGCGGTCGTCGTGTGGGCGGTCACGAGCGCGAACCACTCCGCGACCCGCCGCAACCCGTTCCCCGAACACCGGCGGGAGGCGGCGATCGAGATCCTCGCACACGTCGAGCGCATCCCGTCGATCGTGGTGCCGGTCGTCGATGTGGCCCCCACGCCCCGGTTCGCCGAGATCACCCTCAAGGAGATCGCCTACACGACTGCCCAGGGGGTCATCCCCGCGCCCGAGACCGCGGTCATCGCCACCTCGACGCCGCAGGTCGTGGACATGTACCGCACCCGGGGCTACCGCATCGCTCCGATGGAACGCGACCACCCCGAGGCCCCGCGCACGCCCTGGCAGCTGCTCGACGAGCTGATGGCCGGCTCCGACGCCTGGCGCACGGACGCCCACCCGGCGAGCCTCGACATCGTCGACCGCTACGGGCTGGCCGCGCAGGCACGCGAGATCGCCGCCGATCCCGTCATCGGCGACGAGGGCGGACTCACCCAGACGCGTGACTACCGCACGTACAGCCGCTCGTTCGAGGATGCCGCGGAGCGCAAGTGGGCACAGGCGCGACCCTGGGTCGTGCCGGGCCGGATCGTCGACCTGGGTTGCGCGACGGGGGCCATGCTCGAACTCGCGTCGCGCGAGCCGGCCCTGGCCGAGTCGGATCTCATCGGCGTGGAGATCGCCCCGGAGCTGTTCGCAGCCTGCGAGCACAAGAAGTCCGAGGGTGCGTTCGCGAATCCGAACACCTTCTTCTACCGGCGGAACATCCTCGCCGGGCGTCTGTTTCCCGAACGCAGCATCGCGACGACGCTCAGCTTCGCGCTGACCCACGAGATCTACTCCTACGGCGAAGGGATGCCGTCGCTCCGGGCCTTCGCGGCGGCGATCGCCGACCAGACCGTGCCGGGCGGCGTGTGGATCAACTCCGACGTCTGCGGCCCCGCAGACCCCGACCGCATCGTGCGGCTGCGGATGCGGGGCGGCGACGTCACGACGCCCGCGCGCGCCCTGTCGGGCTCGAACGACGAGGTTGCGGCGTACCTCGACGCCCTGCCGGTCGGAAGCCGGGTCGCGCAGTTCGCACAGGACTTCCGCGCGCTCAGCGGCGCCGCGTGGGAGTACGAGGTGCGCAACGAGCGGACGATCGAGCTGCGCCTGGCCGATGCCATGGAGTTCCTCGAGACCGTCTCGTACACGCGAAACTGGCTGTCGGAGATGCACGAACGGTTCTGCGCCCTGTCCTGGGCCGACTGGCGTGACCTGGTGGCCTCGGTCGGGCTGGAGATCGACGAGCGGTCGGGTCCATGGCGCAACGACTGGCTCGTCGAGAACCGGTTCGCCCCCGCGGCATCCCTCCTGGGACTCGACGACGAGCCGCTCGACTGGCCCGACACGCACATGCTGCTCGTCGCGCGCCGCCCGCTCGACGG
>CANSLE010000070.1 GCA_947647645.1 uncultured Microbacterium sp. | reverse complement strand
GACGGCATCGTCGTCACGCTCGACTGAGAGGCCGCCCCGTCGCGGCGGCGCCCGTCGCTGCGGTTCCTCACGTTCTTCGTCAGCGAGGCGGTGTTCGGGTCGGTACTGAGCGGTGGCCAGGGCCGGGTCGACGTGACCGCGTGTGCCCGAACGGTGGTTGACATCGCCGTCGGGTGGGGCTAGCTTCATCAGTAACAGACGAAAAACGTCTGTTATCCAACACGACAGTCAGTCCGTCAACGAAGATGGGATGAAGACATGACGTCATCGGTAGTCGATCCGGTCGGGGAGCATCCGCCGATCGTCGACGAGCGCATACCGCTCGGGGCGTGGGAGTGGGCCCGGCGGCAGCCGGACAGGATCGCGCTCGAGGACGAGCGCGGCGGCACGACGACATACGGCGAGCTCGGCGCGCGCGTCAACCGGCTCTCGCGCGCACTGCGGAAGATCGGCGTGACCGAGGGAGGCGTCGCCGCCGCACTCGTCCGCAACGAACGCGAGTACTTCGAGCTCGTGCTCGCCACCGGCCAGATCGGCGCCTACGCGCTCGTCATCAACTGGCATCTGACCCCCGACGAGATCCTCTACATCCTGCACGACAGCGGCGCGTCGGCGTTGTTCGCGGATTCGGAGCTCGGTGCCGCCCTCGTGGAGGTGCAGGATCGGCTCCCCGCTCACCGCTACTCGATCGGCGAGGAGCTGGTGGGCTGGGAACGCTATGACCGGTTCGGCGCCGACGAGAGCGCAGAACCGCCGGAGGATCGCCGCAACGGCGCGGTGATGGGCTACACCTCGGGGACCACCGGAAGGCCGAAGGGCGTACGTCGCGTGCTCCCGGACATCAGCCCCGAGGAGGGCCTCGCGTTCAACGGCATCATGCTCTCCGCCTTCGGCCTGAACCGGCGCGAGGGCAAGCACCTCCTCTGCTCGCCGGCATACCACGCGGCGCCGAGCGGCTTCGCCATCGCCGCACTGCACTTCGGTCAGACGATCCTCATCCACGAGCGCTTCGTGGCCGAGGCGGTGCTCGACGCGTTCGAACAGGGCGTCACCAGCTCCCACATGGTCCCGACCCACTTCCACCGACTGCTGCAACTGCCCGAGGAGCGTCGCGCGTCGGCCGACCTGTCGAGCCTTCATCGCATCGTCCATGCGGGGGCGCCGTGCCCGCCCGAGATCAAGAAGGCCATCCTCGAGTGGTTCGGCCCCATCGTCTGGGAGTACCTCGGTGCGACGGAGGGGCTGGTCAGTGTCGTGAGCCCGGAGACGTGGCTGGAACGACCCGGCACGGTGGGCCGTCCCTTCTCGCCGGGGGATGTGGCCATCAAGCGCGAAGACGGCACGGATGCCGCGCCCGGCGAAGAGGGGATGATCTACTTCCGGGCGACCCTGCCGTTCGAGTACCACAACGATCCGGAGAAGACCGCGGCCAGCCGACTGGGCGAACTCGTCACCGTCGGTGACCTCGGCATGATGGACGAGGCGGGTTACGTGTACCTCCTCGATCGTCGCAGCGACCTCATCGTGAGCGGCGGTGTCAACATCTACCCGGCCGATGTGGAGGCCGCTCTCCTGATGCACCCGTCCGTGCAGGACGTGGGCGTCATCGGGGTCCGCGATGACGAGTGGGGAAAGCGCGTCGTCGCCGTCGTGCAGGTCGTCGAAGGAGTCGACGCCGATGATGTCCTGCGTGCGGAGCTCGACGACCACGCCCGTCGTCACCTGCCGTCGTACAAGCGTCCGCGGCGCTACGAGTTCCTTGACGACTTCCCGCGCACCGAGGCGGGCAAGGTCAAGCGCCGCGAGCTGCGCGACATCTACGACCCGGATCGCCCGACAACCACCGTCGTGCGGGGCATCGATTGAATCACAGAAACGAGGAAGCAATGGGAGCTCTGGACGGAAAAGTCGCCGTCATCACGGGTGGCGGACGCGGCATCGGTGCCGCCGTCACCCGCGCCTTCAGCCGGGAGGGAGCCGCGGTCGTGGTCAACGACCTCGGGACCAGTCCCGACGGGGTGGGCGGTGACGCCGGTCCTGCCCACGACATCGCCGCGGAGATCACCCAGCGCGGCGGGCAGGCGGTCGCGGACGGCGGTGACATCGCCGACACGGCCACCGGTGAACGCCTGATCGCCACCGCGGTGGACACCTTCGGCAAGCTCGACATCGTCGTGAACGTGGCGGGGATCCTGCGCGACCGGATGATCTTCAACCTCTCCGAGGAGGACTGGGACGCCGTCATCCGGGTGCACCTGCGCGGTCACTACAGCACGGTGCGGCCTGCCGCGGCGTACTTCCGCGCCCAGCGCAACCCCGACGCGGACTACCGCATCATCAACTTCACGTCGGTGTCGGGGTTGCAGGGCTCTCCCGGTCAGCCCAACTACGCGGCCGCCAAGATGGGCATCGTCGGGCTGACCTACTCGCTGGCGCAGGGGCTCTCCCGATACGGCGTGACGGCGAATGCCATCGCCCCGGGAGCTGCTACGCGACTGACCGCGACGGTGCCGGACGAGAAGTCCCTCAGCGACATGGCGGCGGATGCGGACATGTCGCCGGACAACATCGCCCCGCTCGCGGTGTATCTGGCGAGCGATCGGTCGCGGTGGCTGAGCGGGCGCGTGCTGTCGGCGCAGGGCAGATCGGTGGGGCTGTACTCGAACCCCGAGGAGATCGCGACGGTGTCGAACCCCACTCCGTGGTCCGTGGACGAGCTGGGGGCGGCGCTCGAAGCAGACGTCCGCCCGCTCGCCGACGGACTGCCGGCGAGCATCTTCGCCGCCCAGCTCACATCGTGACGACCGCTGCCGGCGGTCGCTCCGTCCTCACCCAGGTGGAGGGCGGCGTGGCATCCGTGACCCTCAACCGACCGGAGGTCATCAACGCCCTGAACGTGGCGATGGTCCACACCATCACCGATGCCCTGCTCGGCTGGATCTCCGACGAGCGGGTGGCGTGCGTGGTGCTGCGTGGGCGAGGGCGGGGGTTCTGCGCCGGCGGGGATCTGCAGCCGGGCGACGTCGATAGCGACGTCTTCCTCCGCGCGGAGTATGCGCTGGATGCCCTGATCGCGGAGTACCCCAAACCCGTCATCGCCCTGATGCACGGGCTCGTGCTCGGTGGCGGTGTGGGGCTGTCGGGCCACGCCGCCGTGCGGGTCGTCACCGACAGCACGAGGCTCGGCATGCCGGAGACGCGCATCGGCATCTGCCCCGACGTCGGAGGGTCGCGCCTGCTCGGGCGCGCTCCGGGCGCGGTCGGGACGATGAAGGCGATGTCCTCGGCCACGATGTCGGCGTCGGAGGCGATCGCGTTCGGATTCGCCGATGTCCTCGTCGCGGACACCGACCTCGACGCGATCGTCGACGCGTTGCGTGCGCGCACGGGGGACGACCCGCTCGCGATCATCCGCGAGTCCGGCCTGGTTCGCGACCCCGACCCCGTTGCACCTCCGTCGTGGGTGGAGGAGGCGTTCTCGCACGGGGATGCCGTGCAGATCGTCCACAGGCTCGAGGACGGCCCGCCCGACGCGCAGGAGATGGCCGCGCGCATTCGCGAGATGGCACCGATGGCCGTCGCGGTCGCGGTCCCTCTTGTCAGGCGGGCCGCCACCCTGACGCTGCGTGAGACCCTCCAGCTCGAATACGCGGTCATGAGCGTGCTCGCCGCGCGCCCCGATGTCGCCGAAGGCATCCGTGCGCGGCTGGTCGACCGCGATACGCCGCGGTGGCGGCCGGCGCGCATCGAGGACGTCGACCCGGCAGAAGTCGCCGACGTCCTCGACGCACAGCGTCCCCCGCTGGACTTCTACACGATCCCCCTCCCGAAGGAGACCACATGACCCTCAACCTGGATGCCGTGGGAACGGTCGCCGACGGCGGCTACGCCGAGTGGACGAGCACCGATGCGATTCTCTACGCGCTCGGTGTCGGAGCCGGCGCGGCCGACCCGCAGCGAGAGCTCGCCTACACGACGGAGAACTCCGCGGGGGTCACGCAGCGCGTCCTGCCCACCTTTCCGGTGATTCTCAGCGGAGGAGGTGGGATCGACCTCGGCGACTTCTCCATGACGCAGGTGCTCCACGCCGAGCAGAGCGTCACCCTCTACGCCGACCTCCCGCCGGAGGGCCGTCTGCGCCGCACGCATCGCGTGATCGAGATGCTCGACAAGGGCGATGACGCTCTGATCCTCATCGGCGCCTCCTTCGTCGACCCGCAGACGGGTGCGGCGGTCGCCGAGACCACGACCACGATCTTCGTGCGGGGGGAAGGCGGCTTCGGGGGTCCGCGGGGCGCGTCGACCCCGTGGTCGGTGCCCGAGCGAGAGCCGGACGCCGTGGTCGTCCTCCCCACCCGACGGGATCAGGCGCTCCTCTACCGCCTCAGCGGCGACCGCAACCCGCTGCATTCCGACCCGACGTTCGCGGCGGAAGCCGGATTCGACATGCCGATCCTCCACGGCCTGTGCGGGTACGGTTTCACGGGGCGTGCGCTGCTGACTCTCGTCGACGACGATCCGTCGCGCTTCGGCTCGATGAGCGCGCGGTTCGCGGCGCCTGTGCTGCCGGGCGCGGAGTTCGAGGTCCAGATGTGGCGGAGGGACGAGAGCACCCATCACTTCCAGGTGCTCGTCGACGATCGTCCCGTGCTCACACGCGGCGTCTTCACCGAGCGTGCGCGATGAGCTTCCTCGAACCCGAGCCGACGCCCGTGACCGCGCCGTTCTGGGACGGTGTCCGCGAGGGCGTGCTGCGCCTGCAGCGCGGCCGGTCGACGGGCAGGTGCTTCTTCTACCCTCGCCCGTACAGCCCGTTCGACCCGGATGAGGAGATCGAGTGGATCGAGGCCAGCGGGCGGGCCACCCTGGTGTCGTACATCATCAACCATCGTCCCCTGCCGGGTGTCGACGTGCTCTCGCCGATCATCGCGCTCGTCCGTCTCGAGGAGGGTCCCACGCTCATGACCAACATCGTCGAGGTGGAGCCCGACCCCGCCGAGCTCCGGCTCGACATGCCGCTGCACGTGGTGTTCCGTCCTGCCGGCGACGCGGTGCTGCCGGTGTTCGCCCCGGTCCTGACCGAGGGGGTGCCCTCGTGAGCGGCATCCACCGCGGCGCCGTCGCGATCGTGGGCGCCGCCGAGACCGACGCGCTCGGGAGCCTCCCCGGCATGTCGATGCTCGATCTGCATGCCAATGCCGCGCTCAATGCGCTCCGTGATGCCGGTCTCACCGTCGCCGATGTCGACGGGATCATCACCGCAGGTCCGATGGCGATGGAGGTCTCCGACTACCTCGGCATCGTGCCGAGGTACCTGGACGGAACCATGGTGGGCGGCGGCAGCTTCATGCTCCACGTGCGCCACGCCGCGGCGGCGATCGCCAGTGGCGCCGCCGACGTCGTGCTGATCACGCACGGCGAGTCGGGGCGCTCGCGTGTCGGCATGCCGCCGTGGAACCGTCCCCCGTCGTCGCTGCCGGGTCAGTTCGAGATGCCGTTCGGCGCTCTCGCCCCGTACTCCACGTTCACCCTGCCCGCGCTGCGCTTCCTCCACGATCGCGGGATGGACGTGCGCGATCTCGCCGAGCCGGTCGTCGCCCAGCGGGAATGGGCGCAGCGCAACCCCCGCGCGCTGAGGAGGGAACCGACCACCGTCGACGAGGTGATGGCGGCCTCTCCCGTCGCCTACCCGTTCACCAAGGACATGTGCTGCGTCGTGACCGACGGCGGGGGAGCTCTGGTGCTGGTCTCCGCCGAGCGCGCCGCGGATCTGCCGTCGGCTGCGCGCGCGGTCTACCTGCAGGGGTCCGGCGAGTCGGCGGAGTCGCCTCTGCTGTCCCAGATGGACGGTGTCTCGTCCTTCCGCTCCTTCCGACTGTCCTCGCAGGAGGCGTTCCGGACGGCAGGCATCGGACCGGACGACGTGGACCACCTGATGGTCTACGACGCCTTCGCGCATCTTCCCCTGTACGGGCTCGAAGACCTCGGGTTCGTCGGCCACGGCGAATCCGCCGCTTTCATCCGCGACGGTCACACCCGGCCCGGTGGGCGCCTGCCGATGAACACGAACGGCGGCGGCCTGTCGTACACGCACACCGGCATGTACGGGATGTTCGCGATCCTCGAGTCGGTGCGTCAGCTGCGCGGCGAGGCCGCGGCACAGGTCGACGGGGTGCGTGTCGGCTTCGTGCAGGGGGTGGGTCTGTTCTTCGCGGCCGCCGGGGCGCTCGTGCTGTCGTCCGAACGCGAGCTCGGCTGAGCGCCGTGACATACTCGGTCCATGTCCCAGCCCGCGCCGATGCGTGGTCGACCCCCCGACCCGCGAATGAAGGAGAAGGTGCTCCTCGCGGCGCTGGAGGTGTATGCCGACTCGGGGTGGGCCGGGTTCACGATCGATGCGGTCGCCTCGAAGGGGCGCGTCGGCAAGGCGGCGATCTACAGCCGGTGGTCGAGCAAGGAGGAGCTGCTCGTCGAGGCGATCCGCGCGGCGGCGCCCGAGGCGGAGCCGATGGAGATCGACCCGTCGGCCCCGTTGCGGGCCAACCTGATCGCCTACGCCGAGCGTCTCATCCGCGCACTCTCCGGGCACCTCGGACTGGTCATGCTGCGCGCGCAGCTGGAGGCGAAGATCTTCCCCGAGGTGCTCGGCACGGCCATGTCGTCGTTCCAGACCGAGTGGCAGTCTGTGGCGAGGACGGTCGTCTCGGCCGCCGCTGTGCGCGGCGAGGTGCCGCTCGATGCGTCCCCGTCACTGGTGTTCGACAGCGTGCGCGGGACGATCATCAATCACTATCTGATGATCCCCGGCCGCTCGATCGACCGGTTCGTCGAGGAGCGTGCCCGGTACGCCGAGCGGCTCGTGGACACCGTGCTCGCGGGGTTGCGTGCGCAGCTGGTCGAGGTGTCCGATGATCCGTCGCGGGAGCGAGCCGGCGTTCCAGCAGCTCGTCCGTGAGATCCAGGCCTGGGAGCTGAGCCCCGGCGAGGTGCTCGACCCCGCCGCGCTCGCCGCGCGACTCGAGTCGTCGGAGACGGCCGTCACCGAGGCCCTCGGCCGCCTCGCCTCGGCGGGGCTGGTCGAGTCCCGGGACGGCCGCGCGGTCGTGGCGGGGTTCGACAGTGAGAACGTGGTCGAGCTCTTCGAGCTGCGGGAGGCGCTCGAGGTCCAAGCCGCGCGCCTGGCGGCCCGACGTCACGATCCGCAGGTCTTCCTCCACCTGCGCCGCGACCTCGCCGCCGCGATCGAGACGTGCCGCGACGCCGACGACGGCTTCGACGTCTTCTACGGGGTGATCGATCGGCTCGACGAGGCGATGGACGACGCGGTCTCCAATCCGTTCCTCGTCGGCGCGTTGGCACCCCTGCGTGCACACCTGTTGCGGGTGCGCCGGGTGAACCCGTCGCGGGCCCGATTCCTGCAGGCGCTCGCGGAGCAGATCGTCATCATCGATGCGATCCTCGACCGCGATGAGGTGCTGGCCATGCAGGCGACGGCCGTGCACCTGAGGGCGAGCCTGACGAGCCTTCTGCAACGGATGGGGGTGTCGGATGGGTGGTCGCAGCACGGCGCGTCCGGCTGAGCCCGTCGCACTCCTCTCCTCGCAACGCGAGGCGTGGCGACGCGGCGAGTGTCCGCCTGCGGCGGAGATCGTGCCGGGCGTCTGGGCGCTGCCGGTCCCGTGCGAGATGTTCCCGGTGCGCTTCACCTACGCCTACCTCGTCATCGACGGGGCGGATGCCGTCATCATCGATCCCGGTCTCGACACTCCGCAGGGTTTCGACGCCCTCGCGGACGGCGCGGCCACCGCAGGGATCGGTCTGGCTGGCATCAGCGGCATCCTCGTCACGCACTTCCACCCCGATCACCTGGGCATGGCGGCACGGCTGCGGGGACTCTCCGGAGCCCGGGTCTCGCTCCACGAGAGCGAGGGAGCGACTGTCGCCGAGCTGATCGCGCGCCCCCTGGAGCGGTCGCGCCGGATCGAACGACGGTGGGGGGAGGCGGTGGATGCCGGCCCGGACCTGGTCGACGCGCTGCGCGCGCAATCGCACGCCGTCGCCGACCTCATGCGCGCGCAGATCTGTCGCGCCGACGATCATCTGCGAGACGGTGCCCGCGTCGCGGTCGGCTCCCGCCGGCTCCTGGTCGTCCACACGCCCGGTCACACCGGCGGTCATCTGTGCTTCGTCGAGCCCGAGGCCAAGCTCCTGTTCACGGGTGATCACGTCCTCCCCACGATCAACCCCAACGTCGGACTGCACGCCGGCGCGAGCGATGGCGATGACCCGCTCGGCGACTACCTCGCAGCGCTGGAGCACGTGCGCACCTTCGACGGTCATGTGATCCTCCCCGGGCACGAGTACGCCTTCACCGGATTGAGCGACCGCATCGATGCGCTGAGCGCCCATCAGTCCGCCCGGCGGCAGAACCTCCTGTCGGTGCTGCGCGAGCGGGGCCCGTGCTCGGTCGGCGAGGCCGCCCGCGCCCTGACCTGGTCGCGGTCGTGGCGCGATCTCGGCGCGGGCGAGCGGCGGTTGGCACTCGCCACATCCTTCGCCCACGTGCGCAGCCTCGAGGTCGCGGGCGTCGTCGCTGTGGTCGACACGGCTCCGACCCGATACGGGCTCGTCGGATGACTCCGCTCGTCGACACGTCCGCGTCGTCCGGGACAGCGGTCCTCGCCTGGGCGGTGAAGGAGAGTTTCTGGCGCTACGTCATCGACGCTGGCGGTTCCGTCACCGCTGTGGGCGCTGCAGAGATCGTGGGCGCGGAAGTGCGCTTCCCCCGCGTCATCGATGCGCCGCCCGGGCGGTCCGCCTTCCAGGGCGGCGTGCTGTTCGACGCGCACCACGGAGCCCTGCGCGCGGCGGTCTTCGACCCGGCGCTCGACGATGGCCCCGCCGGGATGATGCTCACGGCCCGGATCGGTGCGCGTGAGGTCGAACGCGTCGCGCTCGCCGACGTCGATCGCCGCACGCTGGCGGCCACGCTCCGCATAGACGGGGCCGTGCTCTTCGACTTCCGCTACGCCCCCGGTACAGAGCTCGCGCCCCTGCGCTTCGTGTGACACCGGCGCGAGCCCGTCGAGATCGCAGATCGCTCTTGCGCTTTCAGTCACCGAGAGTATTATCAGACGAACATCGTCCAAATATGCGATCCGATGGTGGATCGCCCAGACGGAGCCAACGGCGGCTCCAGTCAGGAGAACGGCATGTCGTCCATTCGTGGAAGGCGCTTCATCGTCACCGGTGCGTCCTCGGGCATCGGTGCCCAGGTCGCGCAGCAGCTCGTCGACGCCGGGGTGGAGGTCACCGCGCTCGATCGGAACACGCCGACGGTCGCCGTCGCTCGCTACATCCCGGTCGACCTCGCCGACCCCGCCAGCATTGACGAGGCCGTCGGGCAGTTGTCCGGGTCGTACGACGCGCTGCTGAACGTCGCCGGTGTCCCCGGAACTCTCCCCGGGGACGTCGTCTTCGCGGTGAACTTCCTCGGCATGCGTGCGCTCACCGAAGCCATCCTGCCGTCGATGCCGCGCGGCGCC